>JANTFN010000085.1 GCA_024763435.1 Thermodesulfobacteriota bacterium
GAAGCGGGTGTCATGATGTTTTGATTCAAGCTACCGATCCAGAGTTTTAAAAATCTATTGTTTATTAACCGCACTTTTTTATAATGTCAAGCGTTTCTCATGGGGTATTATTTCTTATTGTTCCCCGCGTTACCAGTGAGGTCCCTACACAAGAGGGTCCAAAAAGGTCAGAGGCTCCAAGAGGGTCAGGCTTGATTTTTTTGAGTTTCTGCCCCGATAAGTTGTTCCTGAACTTTCTGCAGCCTACCTCGGAGAACCTCATCCTTCATCACCCTTTCCCCCAAACGCTTCGCCCCTTGGCTCAATCCTGAAATGTCTCTGCTCAGATATTTCGCAAGTTCTGTCAGCCTCAAATGCCCGGAGCCTAAGACGATCAACGCCGATAAGGCTCTCGCCTCGGAAATTGGGTGCCGCTTTAAAGGAAGCCTCAGCTCCGCTTCTTTTATCCCATAAACCTGGCATACCTTTGCCACAACTTCCTTCAAGGAATAACAGGCTGAAACCCTTTGCTCCGTTTTCTTCAACGCTTCATCATAAAATCGGTCATCCCCAAGCAACCTTCCCTCCCGAATCCCCTTGGAAAACTCGGGACGAGATGCAATTTCTCTATCTTCTCTCATGTATTTGTCATAAAGGCGTATTACCTCTTTCCTGTCCTCGGAAAACTGGCCTAAAACCCAATCTGTAAACAACCAGGGAATTGTTTCATCCCCCATGTAAGCGTGATGAGATGACCACGGGTAGTCCAAACATTCTTTTACCAGCATGGCCCTGACGGGATTATAATGAATGTATCGAACCAGCTGGAGAAGATATGAGTCGGCATCAATCAAAATAGCCTTGTATCTTCCCTGAAATAAATGGCCGGTTCTCTTTATCTTTTTGTTGATATACCGTGCGTAGCGGAAACTGAAGTTCTGGACGATTTTTGATAAAGGGATTTCCGCTACCTGAACCAAGAGGTGAAGATGATTGGTCATAAAACAGAAAGCATGAATCCTGTGATGAAACCTTTCAACACCTTCCTGGATGAGGAAACATAAGCGGGTGTAATCGGAGGGATCAAAAAAGATATCCCCACCCCCGTTACCTCGAAGGATGACATGATAGGTCGCCCCGGAATAATAAATGCGTGGTTTGCGTGCCATGGGTAGTATTTAATGCAATATGTCAAAAAAGTCAAGCCTGACCCCTTTTCCTGACCCCTTTTCTATATAGACTGGCTTGCTGATTACCTGTATGCGACACCTGTCCCAATCCCCGAAAATCAGGCAGCTATCCTTAAAATGTATGAAGAGAAAGACGGGATTGAATCCGCTGTTTTAGATTTATCAGATTGCCTGGGATATTCCATTTTCGAAACGGAGTTGATTGAAGAGGCTTACATGGAAGGGAAGTCCTATCAGGAATTTCACGAAAGCGAATTGGAACAATGGAACGAATTAAGCAAATCAGAACAAGAGGAGATGATCGAATCGGGAGAAACATGCTTTACCTCTGAGGCCGAATACCAGAGAATCGGCGGCGAAAAGGTTGCCTCACAAAAAGTCCCCGAGCATATAAAACACGCGGATATTCCTTACCGGCCTGTTCTGGCAAGGCTGTTAAAAACGGTCCATGACAAAAGTGAAAGAATTAAACATCTGGATTATTTTTACCGTAACTTCAACGCGTGTGCTGATAAGTAAGAGGAACAAACCTAATTATCATGCCTAACGAAGCAATTTTACAGAAAAAAGGGCGAAATACAACTAAACCAACGCCCTGTAAATTTTGCCGATGGTGGAAAATTATTGAGTTATTTAAGTACATTATATTGCCCAAATTCTCTACTTCACCCAATCAAATGCTCCTAAAAATCTAATGGGAGACCCAACATCCCATTATGGATTTGTTAAAGCTGGTGAGCGGCATATTCGTCCAGGAGTCTTCTAATCATTTTCTGATACTGCGTATTATATTTTCTGGCCTCTTTTTTAAAAAACTCTACACTGGTTCTGCTGAGAGCAATGGTAATCTTAACGGTTTCGTCCTTGAGAGCCAGCTCTTCGGGTGAGGGAAGGAAGTCGGAAACAACCTTGACCTTTCCGATGCGCTCATCCGTGTACTTTATTTTCCCTTTCATATATCTTTTTCCCTTTCCGCCAGTATCCGGCGCCAAAAATCCTGATTTTGTTTTTTCGATAAGTGAATCTTACAGCCATAATTCCGCCAGCGACGCTGCCAAGACAATAATATCTCTTTTCATCGTCACTGTGCTCCAAGTCCTCCAAAATGACACGCTTATGATCCAGGAAGGCAAGCTGTGCAAAAGCAAAGGAAACGCCGTGTTTTTTCTGATTCACTTTGTCTTTAACGGAATCCCACTCAAAATCAGATCGTTTTATCATGTAATAAGCATACGGCAGATCAAGCAATTTGTCAATATATATTTATGGCATTATATATGGTTATTTTGTCCATAACGTCCTGAGTCACCCGCCGTACCGGGGGCTGTAATTGAGTGTTAGCGGCTATTCGCTGTATAAGGAGAGTTTTGATTTTCTGGGGTTTTTGTTTTTAAAGGCGAAAGGTTGAAAGGAAAAAACCCAAAGCCAATAATTTTTTGACAGGATTTACCCCAAACAGGAAACTTATAATTTGAACGTTCCTTATTTTTCACTTCTTTAAAAAAAGAGGCCGCTAATACGCGAATAAAAATAGATCTTAAAACTTTTTGGGAAGTCCCGCTTGCTTTAGAACCGCGTTGGCCGTGTGACGAGATCTAATTTTGTTATCTACCACAAACCTTTGTTCCGGTAACGGGGCTAAACCAAATTTCATGATCTCCCTTTCCCTGGCGTTCAAAAAAACATCCCGCATCTTTCAAGATATGTTTAAGGTGTGGGGTATAATCTGACATTATCCGACATCAATCTTATTTGCGATCTCAAATCGACGGGTCAAGATTTCAAATGGGATCTCCTCCGCTTTTAACTCTCCATTCACGGCCAGTAATTCCGGAATCATCACCTTGAGTTTTTGAATCAGTTTTTCCAGGGTTTCCTCTTCCGTTGCGAGACCAGGGACATCATCGCTTGTAGCCACCCATACTTCGGCCTCCTCATCCCAATCAGCGCGAACAAATAGTGGCTTTCCAAGCATTTCCCATCCCTCCTTTTTTAAAAAATCTTATTTTATATTACATCCCCTTGCGGAGAAAATCAAATTCAAGGAATAAAATAAAAATGTGACTCACGCGAAGAAAATACAACGAACCCGCAGATTTCGCAGATGGACGCAGATGAAAAAAGTGAATAGTGAAAAGCGAAAAGATGAAAGAAAAAATCCAAAGCCAATGATTTTTTGACAGGATTCTCCTAAACAGGGAACTTATAATTCGATGTACGTTATTTCTCCCGCCCCTTATTTCTCTATTTTTTGTTTTTATTACACAAAAGCTTCAATACCCTTTCTTTCAATAATGTCTAACAACTTTTTAGATGCACCTGTAGGCTTTTTATTGCCTTGCTCCCATTTTTGAACTGTTGAAGGACTAACGTTAAAAATGCTGGCTAATGCTGCCTGGCTGAGTCTGAACTTTTTTCTGATTGAAACAATTTTTTCAGGTGTGTATTCCTTAACATCAGGGAGACAGAGTTTTTCAATGTTTCTCATTGTTATGTCATCAACCAAACCACTTTTATTTAGATCCTTAACAGTGTTTGTAATTGATTTTACAATAGATTTTCTCATAATTTCACCTCAATAAAATCTCCAGTCTCTAAGGCTGTTTCTATTTTTTCTCTTGACAGGCCAACCAAAATCTTTGAAAATTCCTTTAAAGCAAAAAGCTCTTTTCTTGATAAATTTGATTTTTCGTTTTTTGCAAATCCATGTATAAAAATTGCCCTATCATTTTTCTTGTAACATACGATAGTTCGCCCACTGCCTCTTTTGCCTTTCCCTTCAAATCGAATTCGCTTTTTGTAAATATAGCCACCAAGGTTTGCCTCAAAATTACCAGTTTGAATTTCTTGCAATGCTTTATATAAAGCATTGCTTGGAATATTTTTCCTTGTCGCCCATCTTGAGAATTCCCGTGTCATCAAATTTAGCATCAACATATCATATCACCGAGTGATATAGTTGTCAAGAAAGTAACGATTAAAAGAAAAAGAACCCAAAGCCAATGATTTTTTTCATCTTTTCACTTTTCACTTTTTTCATCTGCGTCCATCTGCGGATTCGTTGTATTTCCTTTGCGTGAGGGCATTATTTTACCTTGAAAATTAGGACTTGACATCCAAATTTTCAAGGTATATTTAAGAATTATGATAATTTTGCGTCTTCAATTACGTAAAGGGGACGGTACGTAAAGGGGACGGCGTAAAGGGGACGTTGGTTCCAAAGCAACTTAAGGAAGGCAATGGGACCAAATCTTTCCCTTGACAAAAAAGCAGCTCTCTTATGCCTCAAAAAGCGGCAATCACTCCGCTAAGGCTCTTTTCCTGATAATACCTCCCTTTACATGCTGTTAATCGTCTCTGTTTAGGTAAATCCTGTCAATCCTGTTAATCCTGTCAAAAAATCATTGGCTTTGGGTTCTTTTCGCTTTTCGCTTTTCGCTTTTCGCTTTTCGCCTTTCGCCTTTCGCTTTTTGCTTTTTACCTTTTCACTTTTCACTTTTTTTATCCGCGTTCATCCGCGTCAATCTGCGGCCTTGCCTGACATGTTTTCCCAAGGCCTTGAAAGTTACGTCATAATTTATTAGTATTATAATTCGAAATCGACAAAGGAGCTGAATAGTGGCAGAATTTTTAAATGGTTTAAAGCGAACGCATCTTTGCGCTGGTATCGGCAAGGACACGCTTGATAAAGAAGTTACGCTCATGGGATGGGTTCAGTCCCGACGCGATCACGGCGGCGTTATTTTCATCGATCTTCGGGATCAAACCGGTATCGCGCAAGTGGTTTTCAACCCGGATATTTCTCCCGAATCTCACGTGCTAGCCCATTCCCTGAAAGATGAATATGTCATCGCCATTACAGGGAAAGTAGCGAAACGTCCGGCAGATTCCATCAACGAAAAACTGCCGACAGGGTTCTATGAGGTTATGGTAGATACCCTTAAAATCCTGAATGAATGCAAACCCCTGCCTTTTCCCATTGAGGACAGTATTGACGCGGGGGAGGCAACCCGCCTGAAATACCGTTATCTTGACCTGCGGCGCGGATCGATGCGTAACCGGCTTGTAATGCGGCATCGGCTTTCAGCGGCTATCCGTTCATTCCTGAACGCGCGGGGATTTCTGGAACTTGAAACCCCGTTTTTGACGCGGAGTACGCCGGAAGGCGCGCGGGACTATCTTGTCCCAAGCCGTGTCAATCCGGGTAAGTTTTTTGCCCTTCCCCAGTCTCCGCAACTTTTCAAGCAGCTTTTCATGATTGCGGGTTTTGAAAAATATTACCAGATTGTCAAGTGCTTCCGGGATGAAGACCTGAGGGCGGATCGACAACCTGAATTTACCCAGGTAGATATGGAGCTGTCCTTCGTCGAAGCGGAAGATGTCAGGGCCCTGACAGAACACCTCATAACAGATATCTTCAAAGAGGTCCTGGACGTCTCACTCCCTTCCCCCTTCCCCGTTTTACAATTCAGCGAAGCCATGCGCCGCTTTGGCACGGATAAACCTGATCTGAGGATCCCCTGGGAGTTATCTGACTTCACGGAACTTGCCAGGAATGTTGATTTCAAGGTTTTCAGAAGCGCGGCGGAAAGTGGCGGCATCGTTAAGGGACTCAACGCGAAGGGATGCGCGACCTTCTCCCGAAAGGAAATTGATGACCTCCTCCCGGAGATTCAACCCTACGGCGCGCGGGGACTCGCATGGATCAAAATGACCGATCAAGGGGCTCAGTCTCCCATTCTTAAATTTCTCCATGAGGGTTTTGTAGAGGAATTATTCAAGCGTATGGGGGCTCAGTCGGGCGACCTTCTCCTCTTTCAGGCCGATCAGGCCAGCGTCGCCAATCCGGCCCTGAACCACCTTCGCGAATGCCTGTGGAAACGGCTGTACCCCCTCTCGGCAGAGGACTTCAGGCCGGTATGGGTTATTAATTTCCCCCTTCTCGAATACAATCCCGAGGAAAAACGGCACATCGCCATGCATCACCCCTTCACATCCCCGCTTACCGAGGATATCCCCCTGCTGAAGACAGACCCCGGCAAGGTCCGCGCGCAATCTTACGATATCGTCATAAACGGGTATGAAATCGGGGGTGGCAGCATCCGGAATCACGCCATGGCCCTTCAGGAACAGATTTTTTCGCTTCTCAACATCAAGGCTGAAGAGGCAAAAAATAAATTTGGATTTCTCCTTGAAGCGCTCTCTTACGGGGCCCCGCCACACGGAGGTATCGCCCTCGGCTTTGACCGCCTTGCCATGATTATGAGCGGCGCCGCTTCCATCCGTGATGTTATCGCCTTTCCAAAAACCCAGAAAGCCGTCTGCCTCCTTACAGACGCGCCCTCCGGTGTTGCCCCCTCACAGCTTCAGGATCTCTACCTGAAACTCATTCCACCGAGGAAGTAATCTATGATTAAAATAGCCATTATTGACGGTCAGGGGGGTGGGATAGGCGGTGCCATCATTAAAAAAATAAAGGAAGCCTATGGGGAATCCGTGGAGCTGATTGCGCTTGGAACCAATGCCATTGCCACGACCTCAATGATGAAGGCCAAGGCCAATAAAGGCGCGACGGGAGAAAATGCCATTGTCCAGACTGTTTCCCGCGTCGATTTTATTATTGGTCCCCTCAGCATCCTTGTCGCCAATTCCCTGATGGGGGAACTAACCCCGAAAATGGCGGCGGGAATTACCTCGTCAAAGGCGCATAAAATCCTGTTGCCCCTTTTTCAGGAGGACATCAGCCTTGTGGGTGTCAAGGGGCAGCCCCTGCCTCACCTCCTGGATATTCTTATCCAGGAAGAATTGAATGGAAGGATAAAAAATGTGTGAAGTTAACGCTTATCTGATTAAAAACGGCGAAGAAACACTGATCATGGAGCGGGTTTACAAACTGGATCTCCAGGAAAATCAGGTGCATATTGAAAACCTCTTTGGCGAGCAAAAATTTCTCTCCGCTTCCCTGAAAGAAATAAACTTTGAGAAGAACCGCATGGTGCTTGAAAAAACCGGGGAAAAGAGCTGATTTCCACAGCTTATCAACGGTTTGGGAATGCCCGGGATTTCGTCAGAAGCACGTAACCTGCTGAAATAACGCAACTCAGCCTTAAATATATAACCTATTGAATTTATTGAGTATTTTGATGATTAAAAATGATGC
>JANTFN010000086.1 GCA_024763435.1 Thermodesulfobacteriota bacterium
GGAAGACGGTCAGGAAACAGCCGTGACAACGGCTAAAGGGAGCCTGACATTTAATCTTGTGGTTTCCGGGGATGTCAGGGAAGGGCACGCTGTCCTTGTGGGACATTATCAGCCAACGCGGATCAAAGAGCTGTTTTCTTATAAATTTGACGGTGAATCAGGGACGCCTGAAATTGGATTACTTCGGGTGAAATTAGAGAAGCCTTAAACAGGGAAAGGTGCGATGGCATTACTAATCGAATCAATTGTTAAGGTCATAGTGGTTTTCGGGATTTTTATGGCGTTTGTGGCCTATATGACGCTCCTCGAAAGAAAGGTTCTTGGAAGGGTCCAGGTGCGCTATGGTCCCAACAGGGTTGGCCCCTTTGGCTTTGGACAGCCGATAGCCGATGGGATCAAGGCCTTTTTCAAGGAAGACCTTATTCCGGCAAACGCGGACAAGCCCCTCTTTATTCTGGCGCCGATGATTACGGTCGCATCCGCCCTCTGCCTGATTGCCGTGATTCCTTTCGGAGATAAAATAACCCTTTTTGGACGGACCATATTTTTGAGAATTTCCGATCTGGATGTGGGAATTCTCTATCTCTTCGCGTTTGCTTCGATTGGGGAGTATGGCGTTGTTCTGGGAGGGTGGGCCTCCGGAAACAAATATGGCGTTATCGGGGCCCTCCGCGCGGCGGCGCAGATGATCAGTTATGAACTTGCCCTCAGCCTTTCCGTTATTGGTGTGATTATGCTGAGCGGGTCTCTTAGCCTGTCCGCTATTGTTGAAGGGCAGGCCCATCTGTGGAATATCGTTTATCAGCCCTTTGCCTTTGTCTTTTATATGGTATGCGCCCTGGCGGAGATTAACCGGACGCCTTTCGATATGCCTGAAGCCGAGGCGGAACTTGCCTGCGGGTATAACATCGAATACAGCAGCATGAAATTCGCCCTCTTTTTCATGGGTGAATACGCGCACCTCGTCGTGGTGTGTGCTGTTGCGACAACCCTGTTTCTCGGCGGCTGGCAGGGGCCGTTTCTGCCGGGTGTCCTGTGGTTTCTCCTGAAAACATTCGTGCTTGTCTTCTTCTGTATCTGGGAACGTGGAACCTTTCCGCGTCTCCGGTATGATCAGATTATGCACTTTGGCTGGAAAATCCTGCTGCCGCTTACGTTGGCCAATGTCGTTGTTACCGCCATTGTCATGGCGTTATAGGAGGACAGATTCATGATTTTTCCTTTAATCAAAGGCTTGAAATATACGCTCGGGAGGTTTTTCTCAAAGCCGATTACGATTCAGTACCCGGAAGAAAGGCGTGAAGTTGCGCCCCGCTGGCGCGGCATACATTATTTTAACGTGGATGAAAACGGGATGTTCAAGTGTGTAGCCTGCGGGTTATGCGCGGCCGTATGTCCTTCAAAATGTATCAAGATAGAAGCCGCGGAAGACGAAGAGGGAAAACGTTATCCCATGACGTATGAAATTAACGCCATTCGATGTATTTACTGCGGCTTCTGCGTGGAGGCCTGTCCGGTGGATGCGATAAGAATGGGTGCAAAGTATGATTTTACGGACTATCACCGCGAGGATTTTATGTTAACGATAGACAGACTGGTGACCCAGGATTACCTGGATAAATAGGAGTATGCGATGGGAATACTGATTGCCAAATGGGTTGTTTTTATCATCGTGAGTCTGCTGGCTATCATCTCTTCGGTTTTGATGATAACGCGGAAAAGCGCGCTTCACAGCGCCCTCTTTATGATATTGACCTTTGTCTGCTCCGCCGTCCTTTATCTCCTGCTTGGCTGCCAGTTTCTGGCCATGCTTCAGATAATCGTTTATGCCGGTGCGGTGATGATGCTGATAATCTTTGTGATTATGATGCTGGATCTAAAAAAGGAAACCATGTTCAAGACCCGAATAACCAGAACCAAGATTGTCGGGGTTATCGTGTCGCTGGTATTCATGTTGCTGCTGATGCTCATGATGGGCCTCAACGGAATCAAGGGAAAAGCCGGGACACTGGCCTCTATTGGAGATGCGAAGACGATTGGTTCCCTTCTTTTTACGCACTACCTTCTCCCGTTTGAAGTTGCTTCCATCCTGCTTCTCGCGGCGATGGTAGGCGCAGTCATGTTGAGTAAAAAGAAAACGATGGAAGGAGATATGGAATGATTCCCTCTCAGGCGTTTTTTGTGGTCAGTGCGATTCTTTTTGTGATTGGTGTCATCGGGGCAATTACCCGGCGAAATGCCATCATTGTTTTTATGTCCATTGAAATGATGCTGAATGCTGTCAGTTTGACGCTGGTGACTGCTTCAAGCACACTGCATTCCATTGACGGGGTCATGTTTGTCTTTTTTGTCATGACGGTAGCGGCGGCGGAGGCCGCTGTGGGTCTGGCAATCTTTCTGTTGATGTACAGAAGGAAGAATACCCTTAAAGTGGACGAATTCAATTTGCTCAAAGGCTAATGCGAACTGACGAAGGAGATCGATAGATGACTTCTTACATATGGCTTATCCCTTTTTTCCCGATGGTTGGTTTTTTGATAAACGCGTCGATAGGGGTTAAATTCAAGCGTTCATGGATACATATCGTCGCTTCTGCGGCGGTAGGGCTGGCCTTTTTATGCACACTCCTTATTTTTGTGGACCTTTTGAAACTTGAACCCAACGCGCGTCATATCGAAAATGTCCTCTTTGACTGGATTATTGCCGGAAAGTTTAAAACCGAAATCGGGTTTCTCATTGACCCCCTTTCCGTGATTATGGCCCTTGTTGTTACGGGTGTCAGCTTCATGATTCATATCTATTCCGGCGGATACATGCATGGCGATCCGGGCTGGCGGCGATTTTTTATTTATCTGAATCTGTTTGTTTTTTCCATGACGCTTCTTATCCTTGGAAACAATTTCCTGCTGATGTTTGTCGGTTGGGAAGGGGTGGGCCTCTGTTCTTACCTGTTGATCGGATTCTGGTTCGAGAAGGATTCTGCCGCCAATGCCGGTAAAAAGGCCTTTGTCGTTAACAGAATCGGCGATTTTGGATTTATTCTTGGCATCTTTTTGATTGCTGCCACCCTGAACAGCAAGGGAATCTGGTCCCTTAATTTCAGTGTTGTTTTCAGCCATGCCGGCCTCTTTACGACAGCGACGGCAACAGCCGTAACATTGCTGCTTTTTGTCGGTGCGACCGGAAAATCCGCTCAGATTCCTCTGTATGTCTGGTTGCCGGATGCCATGGAAGGCCCAACGCCTGTCAGCGCCTTAATTCATGCCGCGACCATGGTTACGGCCGGCGTCTATATGATTGCCCGCTGTAATGTGCTTTTCAGCCTTGCCCCGATCACCTTGGATGTTGTTGCCGTTATTGGTGCCCTTACGGCCTTTTTTGCCGCGACGATGGCACTGGTTAATAATGATTTTAAGCGGATTCTCGCCTATTCAACGGTCAGTCAGCTGGGGTACATGTTCATGGGTGTGGGTGTCGGGGCGTTCGGCGCTGGTATCTTCCACCTGATGACACATGCCTTCTTCAAGGGCCTGCTCTTTTTAACGGCCGGTAGCGTAATGCATGCCATGGCGGGAGACCTCGATATCAGAAATATGGGGGGGCTGAAAAAGTTTATGCCGGCAACCTTCTGGTGTTTCATGATGGCGACACTTGCCATTTCCGGAATTCCCGGGTTTTCGGGATTTTTCAGTAAGGATGAGATCCTGTGGCAGTCCTTTCATCGCGGGCACCTGTTTGTCTGGGCTTTAGGGACAATTGCCGCGGGTCTGACGGCCTTTTATATGTTTCGGCTTACCTTTGTCGCCTTTTTTGGAAAACCGCGAATGAGTGAAGAGCGCAAACATCATCTGCATGAATCCCCGAAGGTTATGACCTATCCAATGATGGTTCTTGCCGTAGCCGCCGTCGTAGGTGGATATGTCGGTGTTCCCGCTATTCTCGGCGGGTCGAACCGTTTTGAAAAGTTTTTTGAACCCATTATTGGCGGGGGAGGGCATGAGGCCGTGGCGGAAGTTGCCCATGTTGCGGTTCACGCCTCTCATTCCATTGAATTTCTGATGATGGGAATTTCTGTCGCCGTGGGGCTTATCGGTATTGCCGTAGCCTACCTTTTTTACATCAAAAAACCTGAAATACCCGTGAAACTGGCGTCCGGGATGAAGGGCCTCTATACGCTCCTCTACAACAAGTATTTTGTGGACGAATTTTATAACGGGGTCTTTGTCGAAGGGACAAAAAAGTTCGCAACTTTTCTCTGGCAGAAGGTTGATGTGGGTATCATAGATGCCACGGTTAATGGTGTGGCAGGTTTTGTTGAATGGTCAGGGTTGATGATACGCAAACTTCAAACGGGTTATGTTCAGACCTATGCCTTTTCAATCCTGGCAGGTGGCGTGGTCGTGTTCATATACTTTTTCTGGGAATCCCTGTTTTAGGAAATTAAGGAGAAATTAAATGGGTGGATTAGCGCACATTCCAATTTTAAGCACCGTCATCTTTTTCCCGTTGGTGGGGGTCCTTTTTCTGCTTCTTATTGACAAAGAAAATGAATCGGTCATTAAAGGGACGGCCCTGGTTTTTTCAATTATTGAATTTGCCATCTCACTGCCGTTGATTGTTGCCTTTAATTCCAATACAGCCGATCTCCAGTTTGTTGAAAGAGTGCCGTGGATTAAAGGACTGGGGATTCAATATTTTCTCGGTATAGACGGTATCAGTTTGTTGCTTGTGATGCTGACGACCTTCCTGTCCGTTTTGTGTATTCTCAGTTCCTGGAGTGCCATCAAGGTTCATGTTAAGGAATACATGATTTCCATGCTTTTTCTTGAAACCGGGATGCTGGGCGCGCTCATTTCCCTCGATCTTGTGTTATTTTACATCTTCTGGGAATTAATGCTTATCCCCATGTACCTGCTGATTGGTGTCTGGGGCGGCCCCCGCAGGATATATGCTGCTGTTAAGTTTTTCCTCTACACCATGGTGGGGAGCGTCCTGATGATGGTGGCAATTCTTGCCCTTTACTTTTTGTATTACAAGGCAACCGGTGTTTACACCTTTGATGTCACCAAACTATATCAGTTGAACCTGCCTGTTCCCGCGCAGATGTGGCTTTTTGCCGCCTTCGCGCTTTCCTTTGCCATCAAGGTTCCCATGTTTCCTTTTCACACGTGGCTGCCGGATGCCCATACCGAGGCGCCTACCGCCGGGAGCGTGATTCTTGCCGGTGTCCTCCTGAAAATGGGGACGTATGGCTTTATCCGCTTCTGTGTTCCCCTGTTTCCCTCCGCCGCTCACAGGTTCACCCCTTTGATTATGACACTTGCCGTGATAGGCATTATTTACGGGGCCCTTGTGGCCATGATGCAAAAAGACGTTAAAAAACTCGTGGCGTATTCGAGTGTCAGCCACCTCGGATTTGTCATGCTCGGGATGTTTGCCCTCAACATGCAGAGTGTTGAAGGGAGCCTTTATCAGATGCTGAATCACGGTATCAGCACGGGCGCCCTCTTTTTAATTGTCGGCATGATCTACGAACGCCGCCATACGCGCCTTATCGTGGATTTTGGCGGGTTATCCAAACAACTTCCTATTTTTGCAACCTTCTTTATGATCGCCACCCTTTCATCCATAGGCCTGCCCGGAACCAACGGATTTGTCGGGGAATTTCTTATCCTGATGGGAACATTCAAGTCATCCCGTATTTTTGCCATTTTTGCGGCAACAGGCGTGGTGCTTGGCGCGGCTTACATGCTGTGGATGTTTCAGCGGGTTATGTTTGGAAAACTGGACAAAGATGAGAACAAGGTCCTCAAGGACCTGAATTTCAGGGAAATTATAACGCTTGTTCCCATCGTTATCATGGTTTTCTGGATGGGGATTTATCCAAAGTTTTTTCTTGGAAAGATGGAAAAGAGTGTTTCGCACCTGTTGACACAGGTCAATAAAAAGGTCGCGGCGCGCGACACCCTCGATAACAGAACAAAAAAGTTGGCGGACAATTTGTGGAAAACAAAAGAAATAACCGTCAACAGGGTCAACTGACCGTAAAAGACGTGGAGGATACCAACCAATGAATTTATCGCAGATTCTAACTGTTCTTCCGCTTATAATCCTTTCCGCATTTGGAATGGCGATTTTACTGATAAGCGCCTTTTCAAATGGCTCCGGGAAAGAAAGCACCATCGGGTATATTGCCTTGACGTGTATGGGGTTTGTCTTCCTGTCCCTGTTTCTATTTGTGGGGAAGGGAAAACTTGCCTTTGGTAGCATGATTTCTGTCGATGCCTTTACCCTGTTTTTTTATTTGATATTTGTTGTTATTGGCGTGCTGACTATCCTTGCCTCCATCCCCTATGTCAGGATTGTGGGAATTCAAAGCGGGGAATATTACGCCCTGATCCTTTTCGCGATGGTGGGTATGATGCTGATGGCCGCATCGACAAACCTCGTCATGCTGTTTCTGTCTCTTGAAATGATGTCCATCCCGATTTATATCCTGGCGGGCTTCATGAAAAAAAATGCGCGTTCCACGGAATCTTCCCTGAAATATTTTCTCCTTGGCGCTTTTTCAAGCGGTTTTTTCCTTTATGGCCTCGCCCTTGTTTACGCCTCTACGGGGACAACCTCCTACCAGGCAATTGCGGCCTTTGTAAGTGGGTCTTTGCGGCTTGACCTGAGTACGCTCATGTGGATCGGTATCGCCTTTATCATTGTAGGGCTTGGTTTTAAGATTGCAGCCTTTCCCTTCCAGAACTGGACACCGGATGTCTATGAAGGGGCGCCTACTTCTGTCACGGCTTATATGGCCACAGGGGTTAAGGCAGCGGCCTTTGCCGCCCTTGTTCGGATCTTTTTTACGGCCTTTCCCGCCTTTCAGCACGACTGGACATCTATTATGTGGTTGATTGCCATCCTGACCATGACCGTGGGAAATTTTACCGCCCTTATCCAGAAAAGCGTTAAACGAATGCTGGCCTATTCCAGTATCGCCCATGCGGGATACCTGCTCGTTGCCTTTGTGGCAGGCAACGCATCTGGCAGATCGGCCATCCTGTTTTATCTTCTCGCCTATGCCTTCATGAATATCGGGGCGTTCAGTGTCCTGATGGTGATGGCCAAAAAAGACAATTTTCACGAAGACCTCGACAGCTTTGCCGGTCTTGGGTTTAAGTTTCCCTTAACCGCCGTTGCCATGAGTATTTTCATGTTTTCCATGGCCGGTATTCCCCCGACGGCGGGTTTTATCGGGAAGTTCTATATCTTCAGCGCCGCCGTAAAATCTCATGACTACTGGCTTGCTGTGATTGGTGTCCTGAACAG
>JANTFN010000087.1 GCA_024763435.1 Thermodesulfobacteriota bacterium
TGGCAATATCCTCACTCAGGGCCTGCTGTGTTTCATGGTATCTGTCCGCCCACATCACATGACCGTCCTTTCCCCGGATCAGGTGAAGGCTGAAGGAGACCTTCGCCGGTTTTGTTACTCCGAGGGCCCCGCCCTGACGAGAACGATAGGCAAAAACAACCCCGGAGACAACAAGGGAAACGTTAAACTTGCGGGCCAGGAGCTTTGAGGTAAAAACAATGTCACGCCAGGCCTTTTCATCCCCGATTCTGCTGATTTCTCCCACCACCTTTTCCATCGGAACAACCTGATAACCTCTTCGCAGAAGCCCGTTCACCAGCATGTCCGTCAGCACCCCTTTCGCCTCGGGCGCAATGACCCCTGCCGGGTTATCAACGCCGCAAACCGGGCAGCTGACAATTTTATCTTTCGATTTAACCAACAAAAAGGGAAGAACGAGCAACGTCTTTGAATAGGTGCCCGCGGGAAGTGTAATGGCTTCCTTCTGATTCCCCGCGCATCCGGTAAAAATAAGGGCAAGAACCCCTAAGGCAATACCTGCCTTCTGTATTCTATTCATGACACTTTCCTCCTTTTTCTGTTGTTCCCGTTAACCCCTTATCCGGGATAGCAGGTCGCCGCGTCTTTCAGAAACTGTTCTATTCCCTTTTCCGTCAGCGGGTGATGCAGCATCTGGTCAATAACCTTGGGGGGGATGGTAATAATATCCACGCCGGACCGGGCTATTTCGATCACATGCATGGGATGCCGGACACTCGCCGCCATAATCTCACAAGTCCAATCAGGATACTGCCCCAGCACCATGGCAATATCCGCGGCAAGCGCGAGACCATCCTCCGAAATATCATCCAGCCTGCCGACGAAGGGGCAGAGATACCGGGCCCCCGCTTTTGCCGCGAGAATGGCCTGGGGAACGGAAAAAATAAGGGTTACCGTGGTGGGAATGCCTTCCTGCGTAAGCCGCCAGACGGCCTTCAGCCCCTCCCGGTCCATCGGAATTTTGATGACAATCTGCTCGCCCCAGGCATGTATTTTTTTACCCTCTTCGACGATCTCATCTGCTGTTGTTGATGTGATTTCGGCATTCACCGGCCCCTCAACGATGGCGCAGATGTCTTTTATAACTTCCTCGAACCCGCGCCCCGTCTTCGCAATCAGGGTAGGATTTGTGGTAATGCCGTCCACAAGCCCCATTTCCTTCATCTCCTGTATCACCGATATCTCG
Source organism: Thermodesulfobacteriota bacterium (assembly GCA_024763435.1). Lineage (GTDB taxonomy): Bacteria > Desulfobacterota > S145-22 > S145-22 > S145-22 > JANTFN01. Next base: position 1,226 of record JANTFN010000087.1, read on the forward strand.
GCTGTATCAAGAAAAATCTTCACGCAGCTACCTCCTCTTCCCAGTTTTGCAGCATTTTTTCAATAATAACATTATAATCTCCCCGTTTCTTCAGAAACCAGTCCACTGTTTCACGAATCGCGCCATCCCCAGACGCGCTGGACGTAACATAAAAGGCATATTTTTTTGCCTCCGCTACCGCGTCACGCACGCAGACAGGAATGGCTACCCGCTTCAAAATCGGGATATCCTGAATGTCGTCTCCGATATAGAGAACCTCATTATCTTTAAACTCATAGCGCTGTTTTAATGTTGCGTATCCCTTCAGCTTGTTGCCACTTCCCTGATAAACCATGTCAATATCGAGTTCCCTGCTTCTCAGGGTTACGGCCTCGGAGGTCCTTCCCGTCAGAATCCCAACCCGAAGACCCGCGGACTTTACCAGGGTAATCCCCATCCCGTCCTGAACGTGGAAGCGTTTGAGTTCAAGCTCCCGGCTGCCGAGGATAATTCCCCCACCGGTCATGACCCCATCCACATCCATCAGAAAAATCCGGATTGCCTTGAAATCAGGTACCGGCGCCGTCATGCCTCTTCCTCCCAGGACCGCACAAGCGCGGCCAGTGCGATGGCCCTTTTCAGGAGAGGTTTCAGCTTGTCCAGGGGAATCATACTTGATGCATCGCACAGGGCCTCATCAACACAGGGATGCGTCTCCAGAAAAAGGGCATTGCACCCCGCGGCCACCCCGGCATAGACGAGGGTGGGCACAAAACCGGGCTCTCCGCCTCCCGGGTCCTTGCTCGGCACGCCGTAGATTCTTACGATATGCGTGGCGTCAAACACCACGGGAAATCCGAGTGATTTCATAATAGGAATCGCGCGCATATCGGCCACAAGCTGATAGTAGCCAAAGGAGGCGCCCCTTTCCGTCAGGAGAATCTGATCATTCCCCGTACTCAATAGCTTATCGACAGGACTTTTCATCCCATCCGGGGCGAGAAACTGCCCTTTTTTCACATTGACCGGCTTTCCCGTTTTTCCCGCGGCAATGAGAAGGCTGGTCTGCTGGCAGAGGAAGGCGGGGATTTGCAGGACATCAAGGACCTCGGCCGCGGCGGGAATATCGGTTTCCCGGTGGATATCGGAGAGGACAGGAATCTCAAAGGTCTTTTTAACCTTTTCCAGAATTCTCAGGCCCTCTTCCAGCCCGGGGCCGCGATAATTCGCCGCCGTGCTGCGGTTGTCTTTTTCAAAAGAAGACTTGTATATCAGCGGGATGCCCAAGTCTTCGCTGAGGGCCTTCAGGGCCTCCGCCGTTTTCATGGCAATGGCCTCCGTTTCTATGACACAAGGGCCCGAGATGAGCACCATGGGATGACTATCTCCTATAGGGATAGATGCCACATGAACTGTTTTCACGATGTAAAGACCTCCTTTCCTGCCCATTTTCCAAAATTTTTCAACAGGGTCAACCCCAGCCCCTGACTCTTTTCGGGGTGAAACTGTACGGCGAAGAGGTTGTCCCTGTAAACGGCCGAGGCAAAGGTTGCCCCATATTCCGTCCAGCCGGCAACCTGCCGCGAGTTATCCGGCATCCCGTAATAAGAATGGACAAAGTAAAAAAATCCTTCATCCGGGATACCCGCCCACAGGGGCGCGTCTATCTTTTCCTGACGAACCTGATTCCATCCCATGTGCGGAATTTTGAGCGGGATGTTTCCGGTATTGACCGGGTTTTCTGTAAACCGGACCACCCGTCCGTCAATCACGCCCAACCCTTGATGGCGGCCATGTTCCTCGCTTTCCGTGTAGAGAATCTGGAGGCCGATGCAGATGCCGAGATAGGGCTTTCCCTTCCGGATGGCCTGCTCGATTGCGGAAAGCAGGCCCCGTTCCTCGAGGGTTTGCATGCAGTCGTCAAACGCCCCCTGGCCCGGAACGACCAGCGCCCAGGCATCTTTAATATCAGCCGGGGTCTGTGTGATTTTCACGCGGATGCCGACCGATTCAAGCGCCTTCGCGACGCTCCGCAGGTTCCCCCTGCCATAATCCACAACGGCAACAAAGGGCGGCACTACAAAACCCCCTTGGAAGAAGGAATGCTTTGGGGATCCGAGGTTATGGCCACGGCCCTGCCAAGGGCGCGCGCAAATCCCTTAAAAATAGCTTCAACAATATGATGGCCGTTTTTGCCGCAGAGTTTATGGATATGAAGGGTCATCCCACCATGGGTGCTGACGGCCCGGAAGAATTCCTCGACAAGCTCCAGGTCAAAGGCGCCGGTCCTGTTTGCAGAAAAGGAAACCTCATAACACAGGTAGGGACGGTTGGATAAATCCATATAAACACCCACGAGCGCCTCATCCATGGGGAGCGTCATCTCGCCGTACCGGGTGATTCCCTTACGGTCGTTCAGGGCCTTTGAAATGCACTGCCCCAGCACGATACCCACATCTTCCACCGTATGATGGTGGTCCACCTCGATATCCCCCCGTGCCTCAAGTTTGAGGTCAAACCCGCTATGGACGGCAAAAAGGGTAAGCATGTGGTCAAAAAAGGGAATACCGGTCGAAATTTCACAGGATCCCTTGCCGTCAAGGTCAATACTGAGGGTAATGGACGTTTCTTTCGTCGTTCTTTTTATCGTTGCTTGTCGTGCCATTGGCTGTCTCCAGATTGGGGTTGACGTTTTTCCCGTAAAGGGCTGTCCGGATGCTATTCGCGGACGCGGCGGATAACCGCGCCGGCACTCTGAAGTTTTTCTTCCATTTTTTCATACCCGCGGTCCAAATGATAGATGCGCGAAATTTCCGTTGTCCCGTGCGCCGCGAGTCCGGCAATTACAAGAGAGGCACTGGCCCTGAGATCAGTAGCCATAACCGGCGCCCCGCTCAACCCACCCTTGCCGCGGATAATAGCGCTGTGTCCCTCCACATGAATATCGGCACCCATGCGCTTCAGTTCACCCACATGCATAAACCTGTTTTCAAAAACAGTTTCCGAGATAACGCTCAGGCCCGTGGCGAAACACATCATGGCCATAAGCTGGGCCTGCATATCGGTTGGAAAACCGGGATAAGGCATGGTCTTTACATCCACATTACGAACAGGCCCTATCATCAGGCAACGGGTATTGCCATTTTCCTCTTTTATTTCCATCCCCGCTTCCACAAGTTTATCAATGACAGCCTTTAAACTGGCAACAGGGACCCCCTTCAGGAGGATGTTCCCCTGGGTCACACCCGCCGCGGCCATGTAGGTTGCCGCCTCCACGCGGTCCGGCATAATGCTGTATTCCGCGCCATGGAGTTCTGACACGCCCCTGATGGTCAGGGTTCGGGTCCCAAGCCCGGAGATATCACCTCCCATGGCGTTGATAAACCTTCCAAGCTCAACGACCTCGGGTTCCCTCGCGGCATTTTCTATCACCGTCTCACCCTTTGCAAGGCACGCCGCCATCATAAGGTTTTCCGTTCCGGTGACCGTTGGGATGGGAAAATCAATTGCCGCCCCCTTGAGCTTTTTCGCCTTTGCGTGGATATCCCCGTGCTCAAGAGATATTTTCGCACCCAGGGCTTCAAAACCGTTGAGGTGCAGGTTGATGGGACGGGTTCCAATCGCACAACCTCCGGGCAGCGAAACCTTTGACTCAAGCCGCCTTGAAAGGAGAGGCCCCATGACAAGGACGGACGCCCGCATGGTCTTCACGAGGTCATACGGGGCTTCAATCGCGTTCAGGCCCCTCGCGTTGATAACGGCATCAGATCCTTTACGTGTTATCGCCACGCCGAGACTCTCCAGCAATTTTTCAACCGTTGTAACATCCCTGAGGTCGGGAACATTGTGAAGAATAACCTCTTCGTCTGTCAGGAGGGCGGCCAGTAACAGGGGCAGGGCCGCATTTTTAGCGCCCCCCACCCTGATTTCCCCGATAAGGCGCTGACCGCCTTCGATAATCATCTTTTCCAAATCATTTTCTCCAGGCGGATACAACCCGCTGATGTCCCAGGATATCCCTGGCAACCTGAATGTCGGTAAACTTTCCTGTTTCCCCGAACAGGGCGGTTACATCTTCCGCCTGATCGGGGGCAATCTCCGTCACAAAAAGCCCGCCTTCAGCAAGATAAGTCGGCCCCTGCATCACAAGCCGCTTCAGGATTTTGAGACCATCTGCCCCGCCGTCAAGGGCGCGCATCGGTTCAAAATTTCTAATACCCGCGGGCAGGGCCGGAAGATCTGACCGCTTGACATACGGGGGATTTGAAACAATGAGGTCAAAACCGGAGCCAACGTCAAACGGATTAAAAAGATCGGCAAGGACATGAAAAAAGGGGCCGTCCCCACTGTATTTTTCACAGTTGATTTTCGCAACGGCAAGGGCATCCGCGTCAAGATCTGTCAGGACCCACTTGCCGGGCATAAACGACGCGATGGCAAGACCGAGCGCCCCGCTGCCGCAGCAGACATCCATCATGGTATGCCCCGGAGGCACCGCACGGTTCTTGAAACGCTCTTTGACCACTTCCACCACCGTTTCAGTCTCGGGCCTGGGAATCAGCACCCTTTTATCCACGTAGAGGAGGCGGGACCAAAACTCTTTTTGCTTTCGAATATAGGAAACCGGTTCTCCGGCAACCCGCCGTTTGACAAGCGCGCGGTAAGCCGCGCGTTCCGCTGCCGAAAGAGGCTGGTCATAGTGCGTATAGAGCGTGATTCTTTCAACGCCAAGAACCCCGGCAAGCAGAATTTCCGCGTCCAGTCTCGGTGTTGTAAAGGTGTTTTTCCTGAAATAATCCGCCGTCCAGTTCAGGGTTTCGATAATATTCCATTCCCGCTTTTCACGCATCGTCCCTGTTAAACCCCGAGTTCATCCGTTCCGTTTCAAAATAGGCGTTCAGCGGTTCAATGAGCTGCGTGAGTTCCCCCTGCAGAATCGCTTCCAGTTTATAGAGCGTCAAGCCTATCCGGTGATCCGTCACACGATTCTGTGGATAGTTATAGGTTCGAATGCGCTCGCTTCGATCCCCGGACCCCACCATGTCCCGCCGCTTTTCCGCTATTTCATCATGTTTTTCCTGCTCCATGCGATCCAGAAGCCTGGCGCGCAGGACCTTCATGGCCTTGGTCTTGTTCTTGTGCTGTGACTTTTCGTCCTGACAGGTCACGACAATCCCCGTGGGTTTGTGGGTGATCCGTACCGCGGAATCCGTCGTGTTTACATGCTGCCCCCCCGGCCCTGAGGAGCGATACACATCAATATCGAGATCGGTTGCATCAATCTTGACATCAACCTCCTCCGCTTCCGGAAGAACAGCAACCGTCACCGCAGACGTGTGAATTCTTCCCTGCGATTCTGTCTCGGGAACACGCTGAACCCGGTGAACCCCCGATTCATATTTAAACTGGCTGTAGGCCCCTTTGCCCTCAATGAGAAAAATGATCTCCTTGAAGCCTCCCATCCCCGTGACGTTCTGGCTGAGCATGTCAACCTTCCAGTTCCGCCCTTCCGCGAACCGCGTGTACATCCTGAAGAGTTCCGCGGCAAACAACGCTGCCTCTTCGCCGCCTGTCCCGGCCCGGATTTCCACGACGGTATTCTTCTCATCATTTGGGTCTTTCGGGAGCAGGGCCACGTGGATTTCGTGTGTTACCTTTTCCAGGCTCTCTTCGAGAAGTTTGAGCTCCTCATGCGCCAGGGCCTGAACTTCTTCATCCGGGTCGTGCAGCAGTTCCCTGTTTTCTAACACCTCGGTATCAAGGGCCTTTTTCTCCTGGTAGAGTGCCACTACGCGGGATAATTCCGCGTGTTCTTTTGACAGGCGTGTGTATTGCCCCCTGTCATTAATGACATCCGGGTTACTCAGGGAAAGTGAAAGGTCGTCAAAACGTTTCTGAAGCTCGCCGAGCTTCTTGTCGAGATTGAATTTTGACATAAAGGGGTCCTTGATTTACCCGGTTAAAGATTACTGAAAAAACGACGAACGGCGCGAATCTTCCCGCAACTCAAAGCCCCTTCCGGGCAGGGGCCGGATAGACACGCGGGGCCCGCGTCTTCAAAAAGAACCGGGGAAATTTCTCTGACCTGTTT
>JANTFN010000088.1 GCA_024763435.1 Thermodesulfobacteriota bacterium
CGGCAATCTGACCGGCGGTTTCCGGCAGGACAATGGCGTAGGGCAGTTTTTCCCGCTGGGCCCCGTAGGGATAAACATCCAGTCCGCACCGAATCCGCTCAAACAGGCTCGTGGAGACATAGTCGTCGGAAACAATTGTCTTTAGCCTTCCAACCAGCTTTTCCAAATCCTTTTCACTCAGGCATTTCACAACATCTTCCCTTCACTTTTCTAAAACAGATTACAGACTCAGGCGATAATATTTTTCGTCAACAGAGAAATATCCTCAAGCTTTTCAAGGTTCCTGACACGGTTAGCCAACATTTCCACTGATTCCAGAGAAAAGGTTTTTGCGCTGTAAGGCACACATTTTTTAAGTTTTTCAAGACACGCGTCCCAGTCCATGTCCATGGAAGGACTTCCTTTTAAAGTATTGACCGCCGCTTTAAAACGACGCCCGTCTTTCAACGTGATTTCCACCGAGGCGCATTTCATGTCATTCGGCGGAAGTTTTTTGTTCGGAAAAACCGTGACCTTGTCTGTCAAATCTTTAAGATTGGAGGCCCGAACAACCGATTCCTCAAAGTCTTCAATGAACACGTCTCCCTTTGAAAGGGCAACCGCGACGGTATAGGGTATGCTGAATTGCGCGTCCACTTGGGGATTTTCACGGATTTTAAACGGACTTCCCACCATCTCGTAAACCATGGGCGAAACCTCTACGCGGATATTTTCAATATTATCCGGGCTGACAGCCCCTTGATTATTAAGATCGAGCACGGCCTGGATTGTCGCGTGGGTCATCCTGCAGGAGGGATAGGGTTTGAAGCTCAGGTCCATGATATGATACCGATTTTCCAGCGGCGTTACCAGTTTCTCCCTATCGTATTCTCCGCGCTCATACAGATTAAAAAACCCGTAAGGCCCTTCCAGAATTTCTTTGGCCCCATCAATTCCGTTTTGGGCTAAAATCGCCGACTGAATCCCCGAACTGACGGCAAACCCCGGCTGAAGCCGTTTTGAAAGGCCACCATCCAGCAGGCACTGAGCATTACCGGATATCATACTGTAAACAACGCCAAAGGCGCCAAGCATCTCCTTTTTTGAAAGCTTCAGGATCTTTCCGGCCGCCGCCGTGGCGCCGAATCCGCCGCATGTTGCCGTCCTTACCCAGGAGAGGGGGCGCCGTATGGCAAGTCCCAGCCGCACTACAATCTCCACGCCGCACACAACCGCGGTAATCAAATCCCGTCCGCTGGCCTTTCCCCGCTCCCCAAGCGCCAGTGCCGTCGGAAAGGTTGTAGCAAGGGCATGAAGGGCACTATCGTCAAAGGTATCATCAAAATCACGGGCATGGGCAAACAGGCTGTTAAGCATGGCGGTGCTGTATGCCGGTCCTTTCCGGCCAAACAGCCAGACGGTCGATTCCTCCTTTCCGCCCCAATCAGCGTAAGCGTCCATGACCTCTTTGCATCCCGGCGCCGTCGTCCCCGCGAGGGCCACACCGAGGGTATCAAGAATAAAACGTTTCGCGCGGTCAACCACCTCGTCCGGCAGGTTGTTAAATGTGATGGCATCTATTAAATCTACAAAGGTGTGAATCGCATCCATGGTCTACTCCTTTAAAACCCGTTTCCCGGTTTTCTTTGAAAAAAACGCCAGCACGTTTTCCCTGTATTGAATGGCAATCACGCCCAGAAGGACAAGGCCCGACAGGTCTGAATAAATACCCGGATAAATCAGGAGAAACGCACTCGCCAGAAAGAGAAGGCGCGTGATTAACATGAGCTTCCGACCGCTCAGATAATTTTGAAGCGCAATGGCAAGGGCCAGAACACCAAGAAAGGCGGTCAGGGACACCCATATAATCTGAAAAACCCCTCCGACCAGTAACAACGCATTGTTATAAACAAAGACATAGGGAAGAATGAAGATGACAAGGGCGAGACGACAGGCTGTAAACGCCGTTTTCATCATGGGCGCATCCGCAATTCCCGCGGCGACAAAGGCATCCGGCGCCATGGGCGGCGTGATACCGGCGATCGTCGCGAAATAAAAGACAAACAGGTGCGCCGCAAGGGGATAGACCCCTACCTTTACAAGCGCCGGGACAACGAGAATCGCCAGGACAATATAGGCCGCAACCGGCGGAACCCCCATGCCCATAATAATTGCCGCTATCATGGTAAACAAAAGCAGCAGAAAAAGATTTCCATGGGAAAGCTGAATCAGAAGAGAAGACATCATCAGCCCCAGGCCTGTCAGCGTCACCATCCCGACCACGACACCGGCAAGCGCCAGAATGGCAATTACAGGCAGGGCCGTCTTGGCACCATTTTCCAGACCATCAAGAAACTGTCCGAAAGTCATCCTCTGATTCTTTCTCAAAAAGGTGGCAAGCGGAACACTCACATTCGCCCAGAATGCCGCGCGCGTCAGTGAAACCTGAGCGTAAACAAGAAAATAGATTAGAACGGCAACAGGAATCAGAAAATGCCAGCCGTCTTTCATCACCTGTGTAAATTTTGGGAGTTTCTCTCGCGGAAGTCCCTTCAGGCCAATTTTCTGGGCCTCCAGATCCACCATGACAAACAGGCCGATATAGTAAAGGATGGCGGTGAGTGTCGCTGCCTTGATGATGGTCACATAATTCACGCCGAGAATTTCCATCATAACAAAAACGGCACTCCCCATAACAGGCGGCATCAGCAGTCCTCCCGCACTTGCCACGGTTTCAACCGCTCCCGCAAAGTAGGGGGGATACCCTGTCTTTTTCATCATGGGAATCGTTATCTGGCCTGTCCCGGCAACATTGGCTGTGCCGCTGCCGGAAAGCATCCCAAAAAGAGAACTGGCAACAACGGCGACTTTTGCCGGTCCTCCCCGGACATGCCCCAAAAGACTGTAAGCTAAATTAAGAAAGAAATCTCCGCCACCCGATTCCCGCAGCAATGCGCCAAACAAGATAAAAAGAAAGATAAAGGTCGCAGAAATACCCGCCAGCATCCCGAAGATACCGTCGGTGGTAATAAACATACTGGAAACAATCCGCGTAAAGCTATAATTCTTGTGGGCGAGAATCCCTGGAAGCATTTCGCCAAAGCGCGCGTAAATAAGGGCAAGGACAGCAACAGACGGAAAGGCCCAGCCCACAACACGACGGGTCGCGTCAATTAACAGAACAATCAGGACTGTTCCCATCACCAGTTCATAAACAGGGGGTTCCAGCCCGATCTGGCCAATCTTGCGAAACCAGTTCAGGAGAACATAGGTTCCGATGAATAAAATCACCGTAGCCAGAAGTATGCCATCAATGGTGGGTCTTGACCTTGGCCGTCTTTTCGTTATAGGGAAAATCAGGAAGATAAGGATGAGGCCAAAGGTCACATGCGTCACCCGTTGATTCATCGCCGTCAGCTGGAACAATCCCGTATAAAGCTGGAAGAGACTCATGGAAATGGCAATCCATCGGATTAACTCCGGATACCATTTCTTTCCCTGCTCTGTTTCAGTCAATGCCATTTTCAGTTTACCACCCCAGTATTATGGATACGGATAAGGCGGGCTGGCAAACGCCTAAGCCCGCCTTATGTACTTTATGCTTTTTTTATTGATATTGTGCGCGTTTATCCCAAATTCCTTTTTCCTTGTAATATTTAATAGCACCGGGATGATAGCCGACGGGCACAGATTTAGAGCCCTTAAAGGCATTCTGAACCGTATACCGCTTCGCCATGGGATGAATCGCGTTTTTCTCTCCGGGATGCCCATAAACCGCTTTCAGGATCCTATAAACAAGCTCTTCGGGAAGATCGGCACGGCACAGCCACATTTGTGGCAAGGTGTAGGTATGAACAGGTTTGTCGATACCCTTATAGGTCCCGGCAGGAATTGTCAGGGGTTGGACATTTGGATACTTGGCCTGCAATTTTTTCAGGGCCTCTGGTGAGGTTTCAAGCAAACGGATGGGGACATCCCTTGCCAGTTCCATAATCGACGCAATTGGATATCCTGCGGCAATAATTCCCGCATCAATAGTCTTATCTCTGATTGCTGTTGTAATTTCTGAAAATGAGAGATATTTAGGTTTAATATCCTTAAAGGTGATTCCCCAGCCAGCAGCGAGGTGTTTTTTGGAATAAATATTCAGTGTCGCGCTTCCCGCTGGTCCCACGCCAATAACCTTTCCCTTGAAATCTTCAATCTTTTTTATGCTCGATTCTTTTCTTACTATCCAGTGAGCATCGCTTGTATGGCCGACCGCGATCAGACGCACCTTATTCACATCCATGCCCTGCGCCTTTAACGCCGCGAGGGTCCCCATACATGCCAGCCCCATATCCATCTGCCCTCTTATCATTAGTCGGGCATTTTCAGTCGACGCCGCCGTTGACTCCGCCGTTACACGCACGCCAGGCACATATTTATTGATCATACTCGCAAAGCCGGCCCCGAGAAAATAATAGGTTCCCGCCGGGCTGCCCGTCCCGAAAGACATGAACTTTAAGGCATGTGCGGGGGATGACACGCCGATGGCAAAAGCACATACAAGGATAATTAACAATATCTTCAACCCTTTAAAAGACTTCATCGTCAGACCTCCTTTTTGAATTATTTCTGTGGAAGTTCTGTAACAACCAGCTCAAACTTTTCAGGAAGCTTGCTGTAATACATTGGGTAAGTCTGCACAAGCACCTTTCCCGGCTTAACTACAGGCGGCTTCCCTTTTCTCGGATACAACCCCCCACTTGAAACACCATTGGGAAGAAAAATATGCAATCTGTACCGTTTTGGCTGGGAAGATATGTTTTTTATCCCCACAGCAACATGAAACCTCGGCGCACCTTTGTATTTTTTCATAAAAGAATTTACTTTTGTAATCTTTGCAGAAGAACACACCTTCGTGGTATAGGGAATTATACCTTTTTCTCCGGCAGTTGCCCCTTTCATCGACGCACATCCCGCCACCACGAGAAAAATACCCAACACCAATATACTTCCAATTCCCCAAAAAACCTTGTTTGCCTTCATCTTTTTTCTCCTTGTTTTATGAATGGTTGTTTTCTTTTCATCCCTCCTTTCACTTTTTTTATTACGCCAACCCCTTAAACCGACTGTATGTATTCCAAAAACGGGCTATTACGGCGTATTGTAAGTATATTTCAGTTTGTCCCAAACTTGAAGCATTTTTCATTTTCATAGAACCATTTAACATGGAATCATCCATTTTCACACACGTTCATTTTGTTATTGTTGGGCAAGAACCGTTAGAAGCGGTGCCATTTTCTCCAGCTTTTCAAGTTCAAATATTATTGAAACGGCCTTCAGGGCCTTTTCCTCTGATACCCGTTTTGACGTATTATGAACAAATTTATCCGTAAGTTCCTCATCGGTATTTCTCAACTCCTCAGGCAACCATGACCCTTTCAGATACGATCCCACGGCTTTGTAAGTTTTGCCTTTCGCCTTGACCTCAATCCTCATCTGGTAGGTATTAGGATCCACGCGCTTTGCCTGAGCAAAATCTCTTTCATCTATATTAACTTCAAGGTTGAGCGTTTTCATAAAGTCCTGAACATCAGGATTATGTTTAACCTCCGGATCATGCCAATAGGAGGGCTTTATTCTGAGGGAGGCGCAAGCAAGAAGATGGCGAAGATTAAAACAATAATCCGCTTCGGTTGTTAAAACATTCCTCCGGGCATAATCGAACTGGGCCATGGGATGAGGCTGCGCTTTCACAAAATCAATATCTTCAGGTTTTAAATCATGCTCCTCAATAATCTGGATAAACCTATCCAGGATGCCGGCAAGTCAGAGGCCGCCTGGATACTGTTTATACTGGATTTTGTCGCAAAGCCATTCTTTACCAAGGCTTGTAAAGGCCTCCACCATGTTTCCGTCACTTTTTTCATTGCCGGTAAACTGCCAAAATCCATAATCGGTTTCAAACAATTCCGTATCACCGCCGTACCCCATCTCGGCAAGCAGAACAGCCTCCACGCCGGCACGGGCTCCCCATCCGGATGACCCATATTTTATCGTTTTAACCGGCGATGAAGATAAAAATTTCCTGAAGGTACTCGGCGGGCAATTATATCCCCCTATTCCGATCGCCTCTCCGGTCATCTTTCCGGTCAACCCTGCAAGCCGGCTTCCGCCGCAAACTCCCCCCAGAACGGCTGAACTGTATCCTGTCACCCTAGGCCAGAGCATTTTATCGCCGGAAGCATCGACGGCATGGATTCCTTTAATAACCGACTTTATCCGTTGAGAAACCTCCATTGAAACGGCCGTTGCCAGGATTAAATCCTTTCCAGATCCTCCCCTTTCCTCCGTTAAAGCAAACAGAATGGGCATAATAACAGGAACATCATGCCGTCCCTTGATAGACAATGCATCAAAGTCAAGGGCATTCATCAGCTCTCCGTTGGCAAATGCCGCGTTTGCAGAGGCCACTTTGTTACTTGTCCCGATAATTGTCGCTTCCCGAGGCCCGGCCAAACGCCGCGCCCGTTTTGTTGCAATCTTTCCTCTCTCGGAAATATGGCCAAGCATGGCACATCCTGTTGAGTCAAGAATAAGTCTCTTCATTTCGTGAATAACATTCTCAGGCAAATCTCTGAATTCTGTATTTTTAACAAAATCAGAAATAAGCGTCATTACTTCAGACATATAGCCCTCCTGATTATTTTTTTCGTCCTCAAAGGATTGCGCCTTTTGAAACCAAACGTTGCTTTAACCTTTCAACATCAACATCTCTCAACGAAACTCCCTTTTCCAGGGACATCGCCGCAGCCATCCCCGCCGCTTCTCCAACGGCCATACACGTCGGCTGGTTTCTTGGAGATACCCGTGTTGCGGCTTTATGTGAAAGCGAAATACACCTGCCTGCAAGCAGCAGGCCCGCCACATTACCCGGCAAAAGCGCGCGATAAGGAACATGAAAAGGAGGTGTCTGATCTTTTACCCTGCCTCTGGCAATTCCGTCATCAAACTTTCTTCCGGATAGCAGATCATCCTCTGTCAATGTGTAAACACCCTTTATGCGCCTTGACTCTCGTATCCCTATCTGGGTCGGTGTTTGGTCAAGATATGCCCGCTCCATCCCGGGAAGTTCGCTTTTCAGAAAAGAAAATACTTCAAACACCCTCTCTCTTAATTCCAGTTCACATTCTGTCAGGTCATCGACATCAAGAACATTTTTATTGAAAAG
>JANTFN010000089.1 GCA_024763435.1 Thermodesulfobacteriota bacterium
GCGCGGACACCGCACGGTACACGTCTGGCACGAGGCGCAATACCAGTAGCTGTTTGCCCTGGAAAGGGCTTCTTCCTGACCCAGTTGCGCCAGCCGGATGACATGAGAGGGGAGAATGTCCATCTCAAACGCAACGGGACACCCCGCGGAACACTTGCCGCACTGATAACACTGGAGGAGATCCTGACCGCTGATCATCTCAATTTTTTTGACAAAATCACCTCGGATATTTTCTCGTGATAAGCTGATTCTCATCTGTTTTTCCCGGGTTATAAGGGTTTCAAGGGTGATAAAAGAAAAGGAGGACCGGAACGAATCCCGTTGCCCTGACGGCGGGAGACGGTAGCTGACCGCAATCCGGCGGGTATGTGGATTGCTTGTATTTTTTCTGGTCTATTCAGCATATTTTTCGACCCCTTCTTTATAAAGATCGCCGCCGTATGTATCATTTACGACGAAAAGAGGCAAGTTCCTGACTTCAAGCCTTCGAATGGCCTCGGGCCCCAAGTCCTCGTAGGCGATGATTTCACTTGCCACGATACTCTGGGCGATGAGGGCGCCGCTTCCGCCGATGGCGCCGAAATAGATGGCCTTGAAGGTTTTGATGGCCTCGATAACGGTATCCGCGCGCGCACCCTTGCCGATCATTCCCTTCAGGCCTGCCGCGATAAGGCGGGGCGCGAAGGCGTCCATCCGGTAGCTCGTGGTGGGACCCGCCGATCCGATTGGTTTCCCCGGAGGCGCGGGCGCGGGGCCGACGTAATAAATAACGGCCCCCTTCAGGTCAAAGGGAAGCGGTTTTCCGCTGTCCATTAAATCAACAAGGCGCTTGTGCGCGGCATCGCGCGCGGTATAAACAATTCCCGAAAGCAGGACCCGGTCGCCGATGCGAAGGGGCGTGGTATCCGAATCTGACAATGGGGTTTGAAGGGTTATTTCACGGCTCATAATATTTTCCCCTGTTATAGCGTAGCCTTTTTGTGGCGGCCGGCATGACACTGGATGTTTACAGCCAGCGGCAGGGAGGCGATGTGGCAGGGCATCATTTCGATATGGACGGCGAGGGCCGTGGTTTTTCCACCGAGCCCCGCGGGACCAATACCCAGCCTGTTGACGGCTTCATGGATTTCTTTTTCCAGGGCCTCCAGTTCAGGATCAGGGTTTTTGGTGCCGATAGGGCGAAGCGTTGCCTTTTTGGCCAGAAATGCCGCGCGCTCAAAGGTTCCCCCTATCCCCACGCCCACGACGATGGGGGGGCACGGGTTGGGGCCAGATTCCCTGACGCGCTGAATGACATAGGCCTTGATACCCTCGATTCCCTCGGAAGGCGTGAGCATAACGACCCGGCTCATGTTCTCGCTGCCGCCGCCTTTGGGTTCAATCGTAATGCTGACGTTATCTCCCGGAACCATCTTGTAATGAATAATCGCCGGCGTATTGTCCCCGATATTTTTTCGCGTAAACGGGTGGCAGGTGGATTTTCTCAGATAGCCCTTTTGATAACCCCTTCGGACCCCTTCATGAATCGCGGCCTCCAGGTCGCCGTTCGTGAAATGAACCTCCTGGCCGATTTCCATGAAAACCACGGCCAGGCCGGTGTCCTGACAGATGGGCATCTTTTCCCGTCGCGCGATGGCGGCATTTTCGAGGAGAAGACCCAGCACCTCTTTCCCGGTAGGAGACACCTCGGTTTCCGCCATGGTCCTGAAGGCGTTTTCGACATCTTCTCCCAGGTCCGTATTGGCTTCGATGCAGAGACGCTCAACGGTTTCCGTAACGCGCGTAACGTCAATCTCTTTCATGCCGCAGCCCCTTTCGCGGCCTCCCACTGAGCGATTGATTTTGTAACAGAGCCCGCCGAGGTGTGCAGGGCGTTGCGTTCATCGTACGTCAGAGCGAGTTCCACGACCCGCTCCATCCCGTTTTCACCGAGGATAGCGGGAACGCCGACATAGACCCCCTTCAGGCCGTATTCTCCCTCAAGATAAGCGGAAACAGGAAGAATTCGCTTGATATTGAGCAGGATGGCCTCTGCCATTTCCGCGATAGAGGAGGCCGGCGCGTAGAACGCGCTCCCCTCTTTCAGCAGGCCGACAATTTCCCCGCCGCCCGTCCGGGTTCGGGCGACAAGGCGCTCTATGGTATTCTGGGACAGCAGCTCTGTTATGGAGATACCTGAGACCGAGGTGTACCGCGGGAGGGGAACCATATCATCGCCATGTCCCCCCATGACCAGCGCGACGACGTCTCTCAAGTGGACACCAAGTTCTTCCGCGATGAAAAGGCGGAACCGGGTGGAATCCAGCACGCCTGCCATGCCGATGACACGCTCTCTCGGAAATCCCGTGGTTTCCCTGACAACGTGGCAGATGACATCGAGGGGATTTGTAACCACAATGACCACCGCGTCGGGGGCATAGGCCTTAACCTGTTCGGCGACGCCACCGACGATTCTGGCATTTGTTGTTAAAAGGTCCGCGCGGGACATCCCGGGTTTTCGGGGGAGTCCGGCTGTGATAACCACCACATCAGAACCGGAAATGGCTGCGTAATCATTACTTCCCGTGATGGTGTTGAGATAGTTTCGCAGGGGTGCCGCGTGCGAAATATCCATGGCTTTCCCCTGGGGCAACCCCTCAACAATGTCTATGAGGACCACATCGGCAATCTTCTTCTCCAGGAGATAGAGGCCCGCGGTGGCCCCTACGTGACCCGCACCTATAATGCTTACTTTTTTCATGATGCCTTCTCCTCCAACCGTGGAGACAGTTTTTCCTGTGTTAGTCTGAGGGCTTTAGCCGATTCCGCCAGCGCGCTTTTTTGCTCGTCGGTCAGTTTCAACTCGATAATTTTACGGATCCCGCTCTTGTCGAGGAGGACTGGAAGCCCAATACAAAGGTCTTTCAGGCCATATTCCCCCGAAACATACACGGGCGCGGACAGAATCCGGTTTCTTTCCCGGATAATAGTTTCAATCACCCGGACCGTGGCCGCTGCCGGCGCGTAAAATGCGGTGGCCCGTTTCATGCTTTCAAGGATTTTGTGGCCGGCATCCCGAACTTCTTCGCGGACGGCGGCTGTTTCTTCCTGAGAGAGGAGTTCGGAAACCGGGATTCCGCTGACCCGGCTGTATTGCGGGAGGAATATCATATGATCGTGGTGTCCCCCGATAAAGGTGGTCTCTACATCTATTGGCGCTACCCGAAGCTTCTCGGCGATAATCTGACTCGCGCGGGTCGCGTCCAGCACACCCGCAATACCCATGACCCTGTGTGCCGGGAACCCCGTCTTTTTCAGGATATAATAGGTCAAGGCATCCACTGGTTCAGTCAGGACAATGATGATGGCGTTCGGCGCGAATTTTTCTGTCTCACGAACGAAGGAATCCACGACCCTCAGGTTGTCTTCGAGGATATCCTCGCGCTTCATCCCCGGTTCCCTGACCCGGCCCGCGGCGACAACCACAATATCGGAATAAACAAGGTCATACAGATCATGGCTTCCCCTTACCGAGACATCATAATCACGAACAGGGCCTGATTCCATGAGATCCAGGGCCTTTCCCGCGGCATAGTCCTCTTTGATGTCGATAAGGGTGACATCGGCAACATTTTTCTCGGCGATGAACAGGGCACAATTTGTCCCCACGTTTCCAGCGCCTAACACGGTTACTTTCTTCATTCTCTTCCCCTTCAGGGCACCCGATTATGATGCCCTTGCTAATAATCAAAATCGGATAACACTCTGAAAAGCCTCAAATTCAAGGGGGAATGACCCCACGCGCGCTAACCTGTAACAGGCCACAATAACGAAAAAACAACGCTTGCCTTCTAAGCGGGCAACGCGGAAGTTGAGCCTTTAGCATTAGTAATGCTATCAATTTTTGCCTACACATACTCCGGCATCTTTGCCTTGTCAAGTAAAAAATCAAACACTGAAAAAACTCTTTTTTTACGCCTCGAAAAGGCATTCCCGCTGCACGCCTGTTATTTTTTTGTCAGGGGTAGCCAGCCGTCATATAAATAGGCCAACAGACCCTTTTCAATCTCTTGCGGGTCAACCGATTTTCGTGCCACACCCGTTTCAATCGCGGCCTGTGCTACCGCGGCGGCAACCTTCGGAGGAACGTTAAAATTCATCATCTCCGGGATAATCATGTCTTCCGAAAGCGCCGCTGCCGGGACGGCGGCAGCCAGCGCGTGTGCGGCGGCCAGTTTCATGGCTTCATTAATGGTTTTTGCCCGAACCTCGAGTGCCCCCCTGAAAATTCCCGGAAATCCGAGCGAATTGTTGACCTGGTTGGGAAAGTCAGAACGACCTGTTCCTACAATCACTGCCCCGCCTCTTTTTGCCTCCTCCGGCATAATCTCCGGCGTGGGATTGGCCATGGCGAACACAATGGCGTCTTTTGCCATGGTTTTGACCATGGCGGCATTTAAAAGGCCCGGCGCGGAAAATCCCAGGAAGACATCACACCCCTTAAGAACAGTTTTCAGAGGCCCTTTGAGTTTTTCCGGGTTTGTAACCGCGGCCATCTCTTTTTTAATCCAGTTCATGCCCTCTTTTCTGCCTTCGTAGATCGCGCCATGGCGGTCGCAGAGGATCATGTTTTTAACTCCCGCGGAAAGGAGGATTTTTGCCACGGCAATGGCCGCCGCCCCCGCCCCGCTGATGAGGACGCGAATGGTATCAAACTGTTTGCCGACGATTTTCAGGGCGTTGGTCAGGCCGGCGAGAAGGACGACTGCTGTCCCGTGCTGGTCATCGTGAAAAACGGGGATGTCGAGACGCCGGGACAGCTCCCGCTCCACGTAAAAGCACCTCGGCGCGGAGATGTCCTCCAGGTTGATGCCACCGAAGGGGGTGGAAATATTGGAAGCAACCTGGATAATTTCATCCGGGTCCTGGGTTCCCAGGCAGATGGGATAGGCCTCGACACCGCCGAAGACGTTAAAAAGGACACATTTCCCCTCCATAACGGGCAGGGCCGCCCGGGCGCCGATATTTCCCAGGCCCAGCACGGCACTCCCATCGCTGATGACCGCGACGAGGTTGTCCTTGCAGGTATAATCATAAACTGTTTCGGGGTCCTTTATAATTTCAAGGACGGGATCCGCGCTTTGAGGCGGGAGGTAAAGCAGATTCAGGATGTAGTGGTCCTTGACGGGAATCTTGGCCCGTATCTCAATAACGCCACGGTAGCGTTCATGGAGTTCAAGGGACTGGGCCTTCAGGTCGCTTTTTTCGGATTTTTTGGGCGAGGGTTGAAACCCTTCATAGGCATAGCTCTCCGTTTTTCTGATGACCTCTTCAGGATCTACGGAACGCCTTGCCACGCCCGATTCAATGGCGGCTTTTGCCACAGCCCCCGCGATGACCGGCGCGACGTGGAAATTGAATATGGCCGGCAGGATATGCCCTTCCGAGAGTTTGTTCTCGTCAACAGTTGAGGCGAGGGCCTCTGCGGCAGCGATTTTTATTTTGGTGTTGATTTCCCTTGCGAAGACATCGAGAATGCCCCGGAAAACGCCCGGGTAAACGAGGGCGATATTCATTTCATTTGTTGTTTCCGGCAGGCTTGTTGCGACAATTCGTGCCCCGGCCTTTCCGGCGTCTGAGGGCAGGACTTCAGGTTCAGGTGTGGAAAGAGCAAAGATAATGGGATCGGAATTCATAGACTGAATCATCTTTGGGGTCAGGGCCGCGTTTCGGGATACCCCGATAAATACATCCGCGCCCTTGACAGCGTCTTCGAGGGTTCCGGTTTCCATGAGTGTGTTGGTCTGCTTCGCGATTTCAGCCTTGGCCCAGTTCATCCCGTGAGGGCGGTATTTATAAATGGCACCGCGGGTGTCGCATAAAATAATGCGCTGGATGCCAACGGCGAGAAAAAGTTTTGCGATGGAGATGCCGGCTGCTCCCGCGCCACAGATTACGATCGCCATCTTCTCCAGGGGCCTGGCCACAATCTTGCCGGCATTAATCAGGGCTGCCAGGACCATGATGGCCGCCGCGTGCTGATCATTGTGAAAGACCGGGATATTCATGCTTTTCACAAGCATTTCCTCGATTTCAAAACAACGGGGCGCACTGATGTCCTCAATGCAAACGGCACCAAAAGTGGGCCCGAGCAGGCTGACGGTCTGGACGATTTCTTCCGTATTCTGTGTTCGCAGGCAGATGGGAAAGGCGTCCACATTGGCAAATGTCTTTAGGATGACCGATTTTCCCTCCAGGATAGGCATTGCCGCAAGGGGACCCTTGTTTCCAAACCCAAGGACCCTCGAACCATCGGTAATGAGTGCGACGGTATTGCCCCGGCAGGTGGTGTCAAAGGAGGCAATCGGGGTACTTTCTATCTTTCGGCAGGGTTCGGCGACGCCCGGGGTATAAACGAGGCTCAGGACAGATCGGTCCCGGATGGGAACCTTGCTCTGGACACCAATCAAGCCATGATATTTCCTTCTTAACGCAAGGGATTTTTTTAAGGATTTCATAATATCCTCCCGGGGTGCTTAAATGATGTAAGAATCAACTTTCCATATATCAGTATAGTTAAACTCCGTGGAAATTGCAAATCAGTGTGTGCGCAAATGGCAGATCAATGATTGATGAATTACAGCCAGGGGGTAAACATTGACAAATGGCGCCTGTTTGGCGTAATGTCTTAAAAAATACGGGGGAGAAAGCGCAATGTGCAGTCCAACGGCATTTATCCGGGGTAAAGCGGGATTAGAGCCTGTTATGGAAGACCTGACTTCCATTGTCTGGCATGATAGGGAGCGGTTTACCCTTACAGACATTACAGCCAGGACCCTTGAATTTGAAGGAAAAATCGTGTCCATGGACCTTATTACACACGAGATAATTTTGGTAAAAAATTGATGGATTTACATCTATCTACAGGAAAGACAGTAATTTTTCCGGGCAACAAGTAACTTACAGGGTTCATTGGTTTTGCCATTTCGTAAAGCAGTTTTTTTGTAAGGGGGGCGGATGCGGGTTTTATATCAAGGCGGACTTGTCCGCTTAAAAGTGAAAAAAGGGACTGTAATCGTGGAATGCGTTTGAGGGGGATGGTGAGATTTATTCCAAAGCACGGGACGTGCCTGGCCTTTACCTTTTTTTCCCTGTTTTTCTTGTTGAAGACCCCTTTGCGTGGGGCGGGTCTTCCCCCTGAAATTCTCCACCTTC
>JANTFN010000090.1 GCA_024763435.1 Thermodesulfobacteriota bacterium
CGGCCTGGAGGAGGGGACTCAATCCCAGAAGCGGCTCATCCATCAGCAGGAGCTTGGGCCCTGCCACCAGGGCAATCCCGATGGCCAGCATCTGCTGCTCCCCGCCACTCAAAAGACCGGCTTTCCGCTTTCTAAGTTTTTCAAGCACAGGGAAGAGTTCAAAAACAAACCGGATTGCCCCCTTGAGGTTCCCGGCCTTTTTGAGATACCCAGCAATTTTTAGATTCTCCAGGACATCACTGTCTCTGAAGATGGGATGCCGTTCCTGGCTGAGAACAATGCCCATTTTTACCCGATCGCTCGGTTTGTTTTTAAGGATATCCTGCCCTTCATAAAAAAGTTCTCCCATGACGGAAATACGGACACCCCCCCTTCGGCTCGCCTTTCGCTTCATATCAAGGATGAGTCCGGAAACGGTGTTCATCAGGGTTGTCTTCCCCGCGCTGTTGGACCCCAGAACGGCCACAATTTCTCCTTCGGTAACCTCCATGCTCAAATCATTCAGGGCAAGGGCGTTCTCAAAAAAAACCATAAGATTCCTGATCGAAAGGAGCGGGCGTTTCTCCAGCATATCCGGGGGGTCTTTAGCGGGAGCTGGTAACATGGCTTCCATCTGTTACACCGCCTCCCGAGGTGGAATTTCAACATCGATGCCGAGATAGGCCTTTTTAACCTCGTCTTCCTGCATGACCTCGTCAGGGGTCCCTTCCGCTATCTTTTCTCCGAAGTTGAGGACCATAACCCTGTCCACGACCCGGAAGAGTTCCTTCAAGCGGTGTTCAATCATGATAATCGTCAATCCTTCCCGGTTGAATTTTTCAATCAGCGGCAGGGTGCTTGCCACCTCCGACATGGACATTCCCGAGAAAAGTTCGTCGAGGATCAGAATATCTGGACGCAGGGCCATGGCGCGCGCAAGGTCCAGCCGCTTCAGATACCCGTGCGGCAAACTGCCTACATCCTTATAGGGCACACGGGAATCCCGTTCAAAACCCATATCATCAAGGAGGTCAATGGCCTCATCGTCTTTTTCGCCATACCTGCCGCCCCGGAGTCTTTTTACCCTTGAGGAGCACAGCGGAATGATGAGATTCTTGTAGGCGGGCAGGTTGTAAAACAGCCGAACCATCTGAAAGGTTCTGGCAATTCCGAGGCCCGCGATGGTATAGGGCTTCTTCCCCGTAATTTTTTTCCCTTTGAAAAAAATCTTTCCTGAAGTCGGTTTAACAAACCCGGTAATCAGATTGACGAGGGTTGTTTTCCCCGACCCGTTGGGGCCGATAACCCCCAGGAACTCCCCCTGCCGGAGTTCGAAACTGACGTTATACACAGCAAGGACTCCGCCGAAATTTTTCCTCAGGTGCTCAACCTTGAAAAAGGGATGGGGGGACCGTTCCATTATCCTATTTTTACCACCTTTTCGAATTGATGATATTTCCTCGCGAGGTAGTGGAAAAACCCTTCAGGAAGCAGGATGATGCTGACAATTAAAACACCGCAGTAAATGGCAACCCGCAACCCCCCCAGGGCCCGGAGCGCTTCGGACAGGGGAACGAGAAGCATGCTTCCAATGGCCGCGCCCGCGAAGGTTCCCTGACCGCCCAGGGCCACAGCGGCAACTGGAAGGATGGAATAATCAAGGGCAAAAACCGACATGCCAAGAAATTGATAATGGTGGGTCATCAGGGCGCCGGCAAAACCGCCCGCCGCACCCGCGATGAAAAGGGCCTGACTCTTTCGCCAGTAGATATTGATGCCCCCACTCATCACGGAACGGTCATCGTCCCGGATGGCCCTCAAAATTAAGCCATAATCAGTGTTGATAATACGCCTGAAGAGAAACAGGCAGGCCAGAAAACCCACAACAGCGATATAAATAGAAAGCATCTCATGAGGAAATCCGGAGAGGGAGGACAACCCTTGCGTCCCTCCAAAAACACCGGTTGTTTCAATAATCTTCATGAGGAGAAGTGGGAGTATCAGGGTCACCATTGCAAAATAGACCCCCCGAAGCCGCATCACAGGCGTGAGGAGAGCGGAGCAGAGGATCCCCCCGGCGATTGTGGCTATAGGAATTGTTATAAGGGGGGGAAGGTGAAAATAATAATTCAGCCCCCCCGCGATGTAGGCCCCGACGCCGAAAAAGAGAGACTGCCCCAGGGAAAAGAGGCCACATGACGCGAGAAAATCCCAGCTTAAGGCGAGGAGTCCATAGATACAGGCATAAACCAGGACCTTATTCCAATAATTTCCCAGAAAAAGAGGGAGCAGCAGCAGGACTGCCACGGGTAAAAACCGTGGTATCATCAGATAAAGAATTTCTTTCCAGGAAGCTACGGCAAAAAGGGTGTCCGACCTTGCCTTTATTCCCCGATCCAGCCTTTTTTTACGATACCCTTCCTGTTTTGTCACACTAAACCCTTTCTTCCAGTTCCTTGAACTTGCCAAAGATTCCCGAGGGTTTAACGGATAACACAAAAACGATGGCGGCAAGAGGGACAATAACCATCCACTTTGCCCCGATGTAACGTGCCGCTGCAATTTGTCCGTAGCCGATTAGAAAGCTTCCCGCAATCATTCCAAGGGTGCTTTCCAGTCCCCCGACAATAGCCACGGCGAGGGCATAAATGAGGACATCGTATCCAATGGTGGATTCCATCACGCCGAGAGGAAGCACAACCATGGCGGCAATCGCTGCCAGGGCAGCGCCAAAGGCAAGGCTCAAAGCCCCTATCCAATCGGACTCGATTCCAATGGAAAGGGCCGTCCGCTCATTCTGGGCCATAGCCCGAAATGCCAGCCCGATCCTTGTATGGTGGACAAAAAGCCACAGGCCTATGACCAGAACCAGACCGCTGGCCAGGACAATGAGGCGCTGATAGTCGATTCCCACGCCGGCAATTTCAACCCCGCCATTCACAAAAACAGGAAGGCTGTAACGAAGGCCATAAAATCCCTTCCAGGTCATGAGTTCCAGGATAGCTACGCCCGCCGCAAAGGTGACAATCAATTCCGCCAGGGGAATCCCACGCACTCGCAGGATCAGAACCCAGTAGAAGGCGAAGCCAATCGCCGCGGTAATGAGAACAGCCAGGATACCCGACACAGCAAAAGGCAGACCTGCCGCGTTCATGAGGGACCATGCCACAAAACCACTTAATATGTAGAGCGCGCCATGAGCGAAGTTGGCCAACCCGCTGATACCGTAAGTAAGGCTGAAGCCAACGGTATACAGGGCGAGGATTACGCTGTTAATGAGACCATATATAAGAAGCGACATCTTTATCCCCGACGGCTTCGTAGTATTACGAAGCCGTCATCGTTAATTGTATCGGGGTGTTTCTTGCCTTTTGAAATACCGTCTTCTATTTTTTCATCCAGGGTGGCAGCTGAATCTTGCCCTCGGCGAGAAAGGCGGGATAGACGGGAACCCGTTTCAGCTTTCCCGCGCTGTCCTTCTGCCACTGGAAAATAACGCAAACCCCTTCTTTTTTCGGGTCTTTGGTGCCGAATACCGCGATGTGCTGTTTGTTAAACCGAATCCTTCCCGATACACCGGCATAATCCGTTTTTTCAAGGGCGGCGGCAAGCTTGTCTGGATTCAGGCTTCCTGTCCTCTCGATGGCATTCGCGAGAATAAAAACGGCATCATAAGCGGATGAATTTACAGCGGCTGCTTCAGGCAGTGCCCCATACTCTTTTTTGAACTTGCTCAGAAAATCACCCGTTTTGGGGAGTTTCTTCAAAGGCAGTGAGGCCCCGACGGGAAATTCAATTGACATGGAGTATTCAACCCCCGGCCCCAGTGTTTTAACCGCCATGGGAGAGGCCATGGGCGGAATAAACCCTATCAGCAGGGCGGGAACCTTCATCGCGGCATATTGCTTTGCAAAGACGCCGGCACCCAGCGGAACATCCCAGACCATCCCGATTAGTTGGACCTTACTCTCCCTTGCCTTGGAAAGGGCCGGTGAAAAATCGGTTGCGCCCGCGGCATATCCGTCAAATCCGACGATTTTCCACCCGGTCTTTTTGCAGTGTCTGCTCATCAAACCGGAAAAAGCCTTGGCCCACAGGGTATCCTGATAAATAAAATAGGCGTTTTTTAATCCGAATTTTTTCTTGAGAATATCAAGGGTATTATTGAGATAAGTGGCATCCACAAGGGCATCCGTGGTAACCCTGAACAGATATTTATATTTTTTCGGGTCCTTCATGAATTTCTTTTGAAATCCCGGGCTCTGGGCAATGGTCGAAAGCTGCGGGATCTTGTATTTGGCGACAAGATCCATGCCTGCGATAAGGACCTCTGATCTGAACGCGCCAACGACAATGGCATCCGGTTTTTCCTTGGTAATAAGCCGCTCATAGGCCATCAGGGCATCGTGCACGGGGGTGTTGGGTTCTCCTCCCCTTGTGTCGGCAATAACAACCTTGAAGGGGCGCCTTTGAGTCCCAACTTTGACACCGCCTTTGGCGTTGATTTCTTTAACGGCCAGATTGACCGCTTTTAATCCGTCCCGTCCAAAAGGGGTATAGAGTGAAGTGGGAACCCCAATAACAATCGGTTTCACCGTGGCTGCCTGACTTGTGGGTAACACAACCAGTATAGCCAGCAAAAAAATACCAGAAAAAATCATTGCTCCACGTCTCATAACTTTTCCTCCTTTGGCATTCAAGGTTAATGGATTAAATAAACTATAATGAAACAGTGTTTAGTTGTCAAGCAATATATTTTCATGGCATTCCCGAAAAAACAGACAGTTCTTATCAAATAAAACGTTCTGTACTTTAAAAATGTATAATATCATTTTATGAAATATTCTTAAAAGGGCAAACCCAGCAGGACGCAGAAGTTTAGAAACAGTTTTATATAAAATTTCAGGTCCTGTCGGCGTTGTTATTAAGAATCTTCCCGGCCTCTCGGTGAATCATGCTGGCGGGGTGACGCGTTAATCCTGCAAGCGCCTGTCGGCATTGAGGAGTATTGATTTTACCCAGGGCTCGGGTAACCTCCAGGGCAATATAGATATCCGTTGTTTTATCGATGAGGCAAATAAGGTTAGGGACTGCCTTTTCAACCTTCATCTCTCCGAGAAGCCACGCAACCCGCATGACGGTGGTGGGTTCAGGGTGGCCCAGGGCGTGAATCAGCTTTTTTTTGTAACTCATGGACGCCCAGAACCGGGAGATATCAGTACCACAAGCGGGACAGGTAACAGCATCGTGTTTCAATTCCCGCCAGCAATTCGGACAGTAGAATGTGACCATGAGGTTACACCCTGTTGTCAAGGTTTCCGGACAGGCGAACCAGACCTTTCCACAAAGTCTCTTGCTTATTTCTCTGGCATTCGTTTTGGGGTTGGAAGTCTGATTTTTTCAGGGAATCTCTGAGCTCTTCCCTGAGAGTCGCAAGTCTTTCCGCCATGTCCCGGGCAAGAAACAGGGCCGCGCCTTCAGGCGCTTCTTGGAGAGAAAGGGCAAGATGTCGCACGCACAGGCCATCTGAAGTTTCATAAAGCTCTTTCAAGTCCCTGTTTTGCGCCTCATTAAGGAGCGCGACAAACTGTTTGATGGCCTTTTCTTCGGCCTCTTCAATTGCCTGACAGACAGGGCAGGGGTTTCCCCGGATAAACATTTTTCTTGAAGGCGCAAGACGGCGCCGGGAGGTTTCCTGGCCCAGTGTCGCTTCAAGCGATCGGATGAATGTTTTTAATGTCGCCAGGGTGTGGGACGTGAGGTCTTCCACAAGGGCAGTGTTTGTGTCGTCCGGGGCATGGGTCGCAAACCATGCGGCATGTGTCCGGCAGAATCCACTCGCTTCCCGAAGACGTACAATATGGGCAGGGATACTGTCGTTTTGTTTCAACAGGCAGGAAAAATAGTTTTTCAGGGCTTCGTTACCAATCCTGCAGACAGGACACCCCTTTTGTTTTAATGCTTCTCTTATCCCATCTGCTTCGGCGCGGGGTATCGCCGGATTTTTCCTTTTTTGTAGCCGTTTTTGGCGGTTTCTGGAGTTGATTTTTTCCCAGAAATCCCAAGCTGCCCGCCGGGCGCGCGGGATAAAAGCCTCCGGTGCCGAGTGAGAAAACGCCCGCGTGATATCATTGCCAAACTGTTCCCGCATGCCCACAAACTGATGAATAGCCCGAAACCATGAATCTGTTTCCGCTCCCTTGGGTTCCTTTTTGAAGCGGTAATCGTGTTTACGCCAGAATTCCACCAGTTCCCAGGAGAGATGATGACACTTCTCCACCTCGATTTTTAAACAGATGGGGAGGCCGGGATGGCCCACAAAATTTTCGGCAAGTATCTTAAGATGGGGAAGACAAAGTCCCGGGGAAGCTCGGAATCTTGCGGCAAAGGTCTCTTCGTTCAAGTGATCAACAAGTTCCCTGAGATAAAACAGTGTGGATCGGGCGTTAGCGGCGCATACAATACACGCGTCCTTTTCCTTCCAGTTCTGGATGGCCAGGGAAAGGTCCTTTTTCCGCTGGTACGTCACAACAGGGTTCAGGCGGGAGCGGGGTTTTTCTAAAAGGGCCAGAATCCCCCGCATTGCAGCGATTTCGGTTTGCAGGAGGTCGTTATAAATAATTGCGATGCCCGTGTTACTGCAGGGGATTTCTGTAGAAGCCCAGGCATGCCAGTTACAGAATCCCCGCGAGTGGTGGAGAGAACCCCTGACTCCCGCATCGTTAACAAATTCGTAATACAGGGCGTGGAGATGCCTTTTTGATTTTTTGTCTATCAGCGTGCAGATGGGACAGGTGTCAGATTCGAGGGCATCAAGGAGATTAAAATAAGAAAGGCTATGACGTGACCTTTTTTCTTCGGGTTTCATAAAATAACTCCTGCCAGATTGTCTGGCAGGAGTTATCAGCCCACAGGCAGTTTTGGTGAACTCCATCACCCTTTAATATGTGATTTTATTCCTATGTTAGTTACGCGATAATGTCAAGCAGGAAAAATAAGTGCTGAATCAATTGCCTCTTGAAAAACATACCAGAGGGCACCCTACATCCGCAGCTTGTCCAGAATAGCCTGACTGAGGAGCTGTTCCTTTTTCTCCTCGTAACGCTCGTGTTCTTTCTTGGCATGCACAATCTGGAGGTAATGGAGAAGAGAGATGAAAAGGAGGCCCCCGCTCAGGTTTCCGATAGCCCCGGGG
>JANTFN010000091.1 GCA_024763435.1 Thermodesulfobacteriota bacterium
CAATTTCCGCCAAGTCCTGCAAGGTCTTGAGGAGGCGGTAGGGGGATTCAAAAATGACAAGCGTATGGGCAAGCTCCGCGAGCTGTGTCAGGTCTTTTTTGCGTTTTCCTGGTTTCCGGGCCAGGAACCCGACGAAGGTGAATCGGTCGGTCGGCAGGCCCGCCACGGACAGGGCGGCCATGACGGCAGAGGGTCCCGGAACGGGCACTATCCTGATATCCCGGGCGGCCGCTTCCCGGACTAGGCGGTAGCCGGGATCCGAAATCAAGGGTGTGCCGGCATCGCTGATCAGCGCGACGGTTTTCCCTCCCTCAAGCTGTGTGATGAGTTCCGGAATTCTCTTTTCTTCATTATGCTCAAAAAAGCTGATTAAAGAAGCCTGGATGCCAAATTTTCCAAGAAGTTTGTGGGCTATCCGGGTATCCTCCGACGCGACAACATCGGCAGCTTTAAGGGTTTCAACGGCCCTTTGTGAAAAATCATCGAGGTTTCCGATGGGTGTGGCGATGATATAAAGTGTCCCCGATGGCCGGCCCTGCTGTGTCATAACATATCGTGCGTTTTAAGGTTCTGACTTGCTGTGGCGATACTTGATGACCCTGACCTTTTCCAGGGTTATCAGCCCCTCCTCGACCGCTTCATCGAGAAAGGGAATCAATAATCTTAATCTCTCTTCTTTGTCAACCAGTTCTATAACCATGGGCATATCCTCTGAAAGGCGGAGAAACTTGGAGGTATGGAGACGGCTGTCCGCGCCAAATCCCATGACCCCGCGCGTTACGGTCGCCCCGGCAAGATTCATTTCCCGGGCCTTCAATACGATCTTTTCATACAGAGGCATCCCCTCATACTTGTCGCTTTCTCCAATGAAAATTCGCAACAGCATCCCTTGCTCGGGCAGTTTCATCGGGTCCCCCTCCTTATTTAAAAGATGATATTAACATACCGGCCAGCCCTATTCCCGCGAAGACAAGGGCAATACTGAAGAAATTATTCACAAGGATATTTACCAGGGCAAGCCGAACCTCCCCGTCCCTGAGGAGATTGAAACTTTCCAGACTGTAGGTTGAAAAGGTTGTCAAGGCGCCCAGAACACCCACAAGGATAAACCCCCGAACATTCGCGGGGACAAGGGTCTTTTCAAAAAGCGCCCAGAGAAAA
The DNA here is from genome assembly GCA_024763435.1 of Thermodesulfobacteriota bacterium. Classification (GTDB taxonomy): domain Bacteria; phylum Desulfobacterota; class S145-22; order S145-22; family S145-22; genus JANTFN01. The sequence goes on from JANTFN010000091.1 coordinate 1,162, forward strand.
CCGATAAAAAAGGCGCCGATAAGATTAACGCTTAATGTCCCCCAGGGGAATGAACTGCCAAAAAGGCGGTAAGCAACCCCGGATATTATATACCGCAACAGGGCCCCTATACCACCGCCTGCCGCTATCATGAGTAATTTCATGTATTACAATCTCCCATTTCTTTCCTGATAAGTTTGTATTTATGCCTTTCAGGTTAAAAAATCAATGCATTACAGGATCTTAAAATCATTTTCCGGAAATGAGCTTTTTAAACGAACGGGATACTCCTCGGCACAACCAGGCTCTATTCCCCCTTCCCTGTTCATCACTCTAAATTTTATTGGATAAGCTATTTTCAGCCGATACCTCGACTGTCCCCTTTTCTGGCCTTTCGCCTGTCATAACTCCGGTATCCCTGCCGGGAAAAATATGAGAACAATCGTGTTACGCCGGCATCCGGGTGAAATCAATCAACCGGATACCGGCCGGAAAAGAGTAAATTTATGCCTGTGACTTGAGCTGCGCGCGCAGTTTTTCAGTCGCCTCGCTGTCAAGTTGAAACGTCTCCGGGTTTATGACAACACCGTAGTCTTCCCTGGCCTTTTCAATGGAAACCACATCATTCCGGACGTCCTTCAGGACCTTTTCCGCCGGTCTCAGATAGGGCGGTCCGTATCCACCACCGCCGCCGGCCTGTTGAAAGTAGAGGGTTCCCGCCGGGACATCTTCAACCAGGTCTTTGGTGGTTGTTTTATATAAATGCCCATCGGGATACAGCAGCTCAATCTTGTTGAGCGTGCCTTCTTTACCCCCGTGGGCGCCATACGCCGGTTCGACATCACCGTCACCAAAGGTCACCACATTGGTATGATCGCTGCCTATTTTAAATTTTGTTTCAATTCCCAAGCCGCCGCGCCACTGACCGGCACCCGCGGAATCCCGCCAGTATTCGTGCAGCAGAAGCAGATGCGGGGTCTGCTGTTCAAACATCTCATAATCCTGATCCAGGACACCGCCCGAGGCGTCAATCATCCCGATATGGTCATAACCGTCACATCCCTCAATGGCACCCGACCCGCCTTTCAGCCCCATAAACCCGATATCCACGTAGGCCTCGCCGTTTTTGGGGTCGATCCCCGTCGTCAGGGAGCAGAGGAGTTCCCCCCACTCCGCCGTAACTCTGTCCGGAATAACGGGCCCCAGCGCCCGCATGATGGCGTCCGCGTTGTTGGGGCACAGGTGATTTCCATAGGTTGTGGCCTTGGGATAGGCGGCATTAAGGATGGTCCCTTTGGGAATTGTGATTTTCATAGGCCGGATCATGCCGTCGTTATGGGGAATATTGGGATTGATCATCTGAAGAAAGGTGAGCGTTGTCGCCGACGCGCTCGAGGTATAGGTCCCGTTGACAAACCCGTCCGTCTGATCCGAGGTGCCGGTATAATCGAAGGAAATCGTCTCATCTTCCACCGTGATGGTTACATGGATTTCATAGACGGACCCTGGATTTTTCCCGTCGTAATAAACGCGGGATTCGCCCTTATAAACACCATTGGGAATTTCCTTAATCTCCGCGCGCATCATCTTTTCCGTGGAATCAAAGAGGTAGTTTTTATGCGCCTCGAAGACATCCAGGCCATACCGGTCAATAAGTTTCAGCAACTCCCTTTCACCCACAACACAACTGCCCATTTCCGCTTTCATGTCTTCCGCGACAATATCCAGGCGAATGTTCGCGAAGATAAGATCCCACACGTCCTGGCGAAGCTTTCCCCGGTCGTAGACCTTGACGGGCGGGATTCGTAACGCCTCCTGCCAAACCTCTGTCGCGTTGGGGTTATACCCGCCCCGAACGGCACCGCCGATATCCGCCTGATGTCCCTTGCAGGCCGACCATGCCACCAGTTCGTCTTTGTAGAAAATGGGTTTGTAAACGGCGACATCATTGTTCTGATTCCCCATGGAAAAGACGTCGTTGTGAAAGATAACATCCCCGGGGTGAATATCGTCACCAAAATATTCCAGGATATACTCACAGACGGGCCCGAGAGAAAAAGAGAGGATAGGCAGGTTTTCCATCTGTTCCAGCATCTTGCCATTCCGGTCATACAACCCCGTCACAAAGTCCTTTGCCTCGCAGAGGATAGGAGAACGCGTCGTCATCATCAGCGCGATACTCATCTCCTCCGTAATTGATTTCAGCCTGCGCTGCAGGATTGATACCAGTACTTTATCGATCTGTATCTCGCTCATTTCAGAATCCTCCCCGCAAATTCTTCTTCTCGTGATTTCAGATAAAGGGTGTAACTCCCATATTTATCAACCAGAACAGAATATTCAGGCGTGACGAAGGTTGTGGTATTCACCTGTTCCAGGATAGCGGGCCCTTCGACCTTGTTCCCATACTGTAATTTGAAACTGTCATAGACGTCAATCTCTTCAAAGCGCTTCCACGAGGGAATATAGGCCCTGCGTTTTTTCTTGAAGGCCTTCGCGGGGTCTTCCCCGGCATATTCCTGGCCCGAAAATTTCGGTTTCTCGGTTTTACCGATACACGTCAACCGCATGTTAATCAGCTCTACCGGCGTGCCTTCCTCTTTCAAATGATACCCGAAGAGCTTGTCGTGGCGCGGATGAAAGGCCTCTTTCATTGCTTCGACGTCCACCTTTTCGGCGACTTCCTCGGAGATGGGAACACTAACTTCGTGATACTGTTTAAGATATCTGAGGTCGAGGGAATAGACAAATTCGATTCTGTCCTCCGGAATCCCCTCGTTTTTAAGGTGGGTAACCCCCTCTTTCCGCATCTCGTCAAAATACCCCTTGAACTGGCGGGTATCGATGTTGTCCACATGAACCGCGTAGGTCTGCACAAAATCGTGTTTGAGGTCCGACATGAGCATGCCGGCCGCGCAGAAAATAGAGGATTCCCTCGGGACCATAATCACGGGTATTTCAAGTTCAAGGGCAATCATGCACGCGTGATTCGGGCCCGCGCCCCCGGCGACAACAAGGGGAAAATCCCTTGGGTCCTGCCCCTGCTTAACGGAAACCTCCCGCACGGCGGCGGCCATATTGACATTAATGACATTATACATGCCATACGCCGCCTCGTGGATATCCATGCCTATCTTTTTCGCAATCCGGTTTTCAATGGCCTTTTCCGCCTTGTTAACATCAAGTGGTATTTTTCCGCCGGCGAAAAAGTCTTTATCGAGATATCCTAATACTAAGTCCGCGTCGGTGCAGGTCGGTTCCTCGCCGCCAAGGCTGTAACACGCCGGACCCGGTTTGGCCCCCGCACTCTGCGGACCCATCCGCAGCAGGCCCCCTTCGTCAATCCAGCCGATGCTCCCGCCACCCGCGCCGATGGTCACAACGTTCAACATGGGAAGGGCAATCCGGAGCCTGTTGATTTCACCCATGGTGGTCACCAGCGGGGTCTTATCCTTGATAAGGGCGGCATCAAAACTGGTGCCCCCCATGTCCACGGTAATGCAATCGTCATACCCCTGAATGGAGGTGTACATAACACCGGCAACCGGTCCTCCGGCGGGGCCGGATAACAGGGTGACGGCCGCGCGATCCATGGCTATCTCAGGGGCAACCACGCCCCCGTTGGACTGCATAATCAGCAGGATACCCTGGTAATCGACCGCCTTGAGCTTGGTTAGCAGGGCATTGAGGTAACGTCTCAGGATGGGGCCGACATAGGAATTCAGGACGGTTGTGCTGACCCTGTCATAGAAACGTATCGAGGGCAGGATGTCGGTGGAGAGGGTAAGATAGGCATCCGGCAATTCCTCGCTGATAATTTTACCCGCTATTTTTTCATGCTCCGGGTTAGCGAAGGAATTCATAAAACAGACGGCAACCGCTTCCACGCCCTCCTTTTTGAAAATCGCGACTTGATTCAGGACATCTTCCCTGTTAATAGGCTTGAGGACATCCCCCTTGTAGTCAAGACGCTCATCGACCGGGAGGCGGAGGTAGCGCTGCGCCAGGGGCTCCACGTTTTCAAAACGATTGTTGTACTGTTCCTCGCGAATACCCCGGCGCATCTGCAGGGCGTCTCGGACACCCTTGGTGGTCAGCAGCCCGGTTTTCGCGCCGGTATAGGTCAGTACCGCGTTGGTTGTTACGGTGGTTCCATGGACAATAACCTCAACGTCCTTCAGAAAGTCACTGACGGCAAGGTCCCTGTCACTCGCCATTTCCTCTAATCCCCGCATCGTGGCAATGGAAGGGTCATCCGGCGTACTCAGAACCTTATATATCTGAGAACTGCCGTCCTCCATTGTCAGCAGGAAATCTGTAAATGTCCCACCTACATCAATGCCGATTTTATACTTCATTCTCTCCCCCATTCCGTTTAGAAATTATTAAAATCCAACACTTATTCCCCCGTCAACAAACAGGACCTGACCCGTGATATAGGACGCCGCGCCACCCGCGAGAAACAGGTGAACCGCAGCTATTTCTTCCGGATCCGCCAGCCTGCCCATGGGAATCTTTCTCACAAATCTCTGTCTGGCCTCTTCCGGGAGCGACTGTGTCATCTCCGTGTCGGTCGCACCGGGGGCAATACAGTTAACCGTCACCCCGCTGCGGGCGTATTCAAGCGCAAGCGTTTTGGTCAGGCCGATAATCCCGGCCTTGGCCGACGCGTAATTGACCTGTCCCCTGTTTCCAAGAGAGCTGATGGAAGAGGTATTGATGATACGTCCGAATCCACGCCCCGCCATGGCCTCAATCACCGCTTTCGTACACAGAAAAGTCCCGGTAAGGTTCACATCAAGGACACGCTGCCAGTCCCCGGCCGTCATGTTTCGAAACATATTATCGCGGATAATCCCGGCATTGTTGACAAGGATATCCACCGGCCCCAAGTCCGCCTCAACCGCCGTGACCACCTGCGTGATAGACGCCGCGTCTGTCACATCCCCCTGATACCCGCGACAGGCCAAGCCCACGCTTTCCGCTTTGGTCTGAAAGGTCTGTAAGGCTTTGTCATCAATGTCCATGGCCGCGACAGTAGCGCCCGCTTTCGCGAAACCAAGGCTGACGGCGGCACCAATTCCCCGCGCGCCGCCTGTAACCCAGGCAATCCTTCCATGCAGCTCAGACATCGTCATACAATCCTTGGTTCGTTGAACTCCCCGTAAACATCCAGGAAAACCCGGACCATCTCGCCCACGGTAGCATAGGCCTTCACGGCATCAACCAGAAACGGCATGACATTTTTCTCTTCTTCCGCGGCCTTTTTCAGCGCCTTCAGGGTAGTGGTAACCTCACTGTTGCTCCGTGTCCTTTTAACTTCTTTCAGGCTTTCCATCTGCTGGTCTATGACGCTTCCGTCGTATTCATGGAGTGCCACGTCCTCGTCCTGCTTATCTTCATCCTCGTAAAGATTCACGCCGACTTTTTTCAGTTTACCCGTCTGGATATCCTTCTCAAATTGATACGCCTGCTGGGCAACCAGCTTCTGGACATAGCCCTGCTCCACCGCTTCCACCATGCCACCCATTTTATCAATACGGGCCATCTCTTCGAGAATCTTCCCCTCCATTTTCTTGGTCAACGTCTCAATAAAATAGGACCCTGCGAGGGGATCCACGGTATCACGAAGCCCCACTTCTTCCATGATGATCTGGAGCGTACGCAGCGAGAGGAGTGCCGAATGCGGCGTCGGAATCGTGTAGGCCTCGTCATAAGAACACAGGGCAATGGTCTGCGCGCCGCTGAGCGCTGCCGCGAGCGCGTAAAAGGCCCCGCGGACAATGTTATTTTCAGGCTCCTTTTTGGTCAGGCCATAACCGCCCCCGCCGAAGAGTCCTCTCAAAAACAGGCTTTTCGGATTTTGAGCGCCATATTTTTCCTTCAGGTTCTTGGCCCAGAGTTTTCTCCCGGCCCTGAATTTTGCGATTTGCTCCCACAAATTACCAAACACATTAAAATTAAAAGAGAATTTTTTTACAAA
>JANTFN010000092.1 GCA_024763435.1 Thermodesulfobacteriota bacterium
CGCCCGATCCTTATAATTTCCTCCAAAGCTAATCACAGGTAGATACGCAACCCCCTGAATGTTTCTAAAATAGAATTATTCAGGGATGTTGCATCTATGGAAAACGGTTGTGATCTTTCCTTTTTCTCTTGGTTCTTGAAGAAATAGCAGGGGTTGCTCTCATGCAGGGGGATTTATTTTTCTGGCATGGAACTTGCGCAAAAGAGGGATGAATAAATAATTCTATGAAAGGGGTATGTTGGTGGATATTGCAACGATTATAGGTTTTATTGCGGCCTTCGGGTTAATTGTGGCGGGTATTCTCCAGGGTGGCAGCCTCATGACATTTGTTGATCCGCCGTCCCTGCTGATTGTGGTGGGAGGGACCATTGGGGCAACCCTGATCAATTACTCTCTGCCTCAGGTTCTGGGGTTGATAGGAATTATCAAAAACGCCTTTTTCTCCCAGTCCAACGGCCCTCAGGACTGGATTGAAACGCTGGTCGAATTTGCGGGTAAATCGCGGCGGGACGGGATTCTTTCTCTCGAATCCTCCATGGGGGACGTAAAAGATGATTTTCTCAAAAAGGGAATTCAGCTGGCAATTGACGGTTTGGAGCCGCAGATTATCCGAAATATACTTGAAACAGAGATAGACCATGTTGAAGAGAGGCACAATATGGGCAGTGATATCTGTATGACAATGTCAGCCTTCGCGCCCGCCTTGGGGCTTATCGGGACCTTGATTGGCCTGGTATTGATGTTGCAGAACATGGACGATCCGAGTTCCATCGGCCCTGCCATGGCAGTCGCCCTGCTGACAACCTTCTATGGTGCCATCCTTGCGAATATTGTTTTTACCCCCCTTGCGGGAAAACTGAAGATAAAAAGCCAGGGTGAGATTTTAACCAAGGAACTATTGCTCGAAGGTGTTCTGTCGATTACCGCGGGAGACAACCCGCGTGTTCTGGAACAGAAACTCCACGCCTTTCTGGCGCCTAAACTGAGAAAATCGGCTTTTGAATAAGAAATGAACACGCGAATACATAAAATAATATGCGGTTTTAGTTTAAAGGGTGGTTTAAGGTTTTTATCTTTGCCTTCAACCCTCAACCTTCAACCTTTACCCTGTTTAAAACCGCACCGGTCATGAGCAGAAAGAAAAAAGTTGAAGAAGAGTCGGGTGGGGATCCTTTTGTGGTTATGATGACTGCCCTGAGCATGATTCTTCTCGCTTTTTTTATCGTGATGTGCTCCCTCGCGGTTGTAGATTCAAAAAGAGTCAAAAAAGCCCTGGGTTCCTTGATGGGAACTTTTGGTCCCCTCCCGGGCGGGACCTCTGTGGGACAGGGGAAAAATGGTCCTTCCGGCGCGCCGAAGGGGGGCGCATCCGAAGCCGAAAGGTCTTTCAGCGGTCCAGATCTTCGTGCCGCGAAGGCGTCCCTGTTAAAAATGGAAAGTCTTATCCTTGAAAAGGGCCTTGGGAAAAAGATGGAGGTATCCGTTACGCGGGAAGGTGTCAAAGTGGCCTTTACGGGAGATATCTTTTTCAAGACTGGAAAGGCAACGCTTGAACCAGGAATATATAATGTTCTAAATGAGTTAGGTAAGGTTATCAGCGATACAAAACGCCCGGTACGTATTGAAGGGCATACGGATAACATCCCCATCCATACAAAAAAGTACCCCTCTAACTGGGATTTGTCGGTTGCCCGCGCTGTGAATGTCCTGAGATACCTTGTGAAAAAGGGATATGTTAAACCGGAAATGATTTCAGCCGTGGGGTACGGGCCCTACCGGCCTGTCGTGCCGAATGACACGCCGGAAAACAGGGCCCGGAATCGCCGGATTGATGTTGTTTTTATAGGGACATTTCTTTAAGGAGAAGGCTGTGGCGGATATTGATCCCAATGCATGGATGATTTCATTCTCTGATTTGTTGACACTGCTTTTGACCTTCTTTGTCCTCATTTTTACGATGTCATCAGCCAACAACAAGGCGGTCAAGGACGCGTTTGGATTTTTCAGTGCCGCGTATGGTCCTCTCGAATTGAGCCCTTCCCCGGCCCCTTACCCACCGAAGAATGTCAAGGAATTGAAGCAATTTACGTCCCAGGCGGTGTTACCTCCGGGGGCCCTTTCAAACGAGGCTTTCGGTGGTTTTCTGGATTTTGGAAGGCCCAGAACTGCGCATGCCCGTATGGGAAAATATGAGGCCGCGGGAAAGCTCCGGACAGCCATCAAGGATAGTGGCTATACTCTTTCGGAGGTTCAGGTGAGGATGTCAGGGAGCAACCTCCTTGTTCGGCTTGGGGAGCGGTTTTTGTTTGATTCCGGAAAGGCAGCGCTCGTGCCCGAAGCCCTTCCGCTCTTGACGCGTCTTGGCAAAATTATTAAAAAAACGCCCTTCAATGTTCGGGTTGAGGGCCACACGGATGATGTTCCCATCCACACGTCGCTATACGCCTCCAACTGGGAGTTGTCCGTTGCGCGTGCAGTCAATGTTCTCCGCTACCTCATAAAAGCAGATGGCATTGCGCCGGAACGCTTGTCCGCGGGTGGGTACGGAGCTACCCATCCCATTTCAAAAAAGAAAACGCCCGAGGCGCGGGCGCTTAATCGAAGGGTAGAAATTATTATCACAACAAAAGGGAAAGGAGTCACAAACCATGGCTGATGAAGAAAAAACTGAACAGGAAGCTAAAAAAAAGAAATCACCGTTAAAGTTGATTATTATCCTTGTCCTTGTCCTGCTGATTCTTGGCGGGGGCGGATTTTTCGCCTACAAAAAATTTCTGGCCCCGAAACCAAAGGCAGTAAAGGCCCAGATTGCCAACCAGGATGGAGAAGAAGCCGACACGGAAGAGGGGGGAGAAAAGGTGCCGAAGGTTGGTCCGATTTTCGATCTGGAGCCTTTTATCGTCAATCTTGAGGGTCAGAAAGATACGCGTTACCTGAAGGCAAAGATAAGCCTTGAACTGAAAGGGCAGAAGACTTCAGAGGAATTGAACAAACGCCTGCCCCAGATACGGGATATCATGATAGAGCTTCTGAGCAGCAAAACCTATAGCGACCTGTCAACCCTGCATGGGAAGGAGCACCTGAAGAGTGAAATCATGATACGCCTGAACAGCATCCTGAAAACCGGGGCGGTTAAAAATGTTTTTTTTACAGAATTCGTTATGCAATAGGAACCCCATGATATGAGTGAACAGGTATTATCCCAGGAAGAAGTTGATTCGCTGCTCCGGGGCATCTCCGGGGGAGAGATTGAAACCGAAACGGGAGTGGAAGATGATGAACTGGGGATCGTCCCTTACGATCTTACCAGCCAGGACAGGATTATCCGCGGCAGGATGCCTGCCCTTGAGATTATGAATGACCGATTTGCGCGGTTATTGCGTAATTCGTTTACCTCAAGCCTGCGCAGAATGGTGGATATTACCGCCCTGTCGATTGACATGATGAAGTTCGGGGAATTTCTGAAGACGTTGCCTGTCCCTACCAGCATCCATCTCTTTCACATGGAGCCTTTGAGGGGGCTCGCGCTGTTTGTAATGGAGGCCCCGCTTGTTTTTACCATGATTGATGTTTTTCTCGGGGGCGGAGGGGGAACGCACTATAAGGTAGAGGGAAGGGATTTTTCTTCCATTGAGATGGGAATTATCCAACGAGTGGTTAACATGGCCTTTACGGAACTGGAAAGGGCGTGGGAGCCTGTTTATCCCGTTAAACTTGTATTGAACCGATCGGAGGTTAATCCGCAGTTTGTAACGATTATGCCGAAAACGGATGTGGTCATTGTTTCGAAATTCAGCCTCGAAATGGAATCCGCGTCCGGGAGTCTCATGTTTTGCATCCCCTACGCGATGGTGCAGCCTATCCGCGAAAAACTGATTGCAAGTTTTCAGAGCGAGCAGATGGAGCAGGACGGTGGATGGCTCAGAAAATTCAGAAAAACCATGCTTCAGGCGAATGTTAATATCAATGTGGAACTTGGACGAACAGTTATCAAGGCCGGAGATCTGGTGAAGCTTAAAACAGGGGATGTTATACGGCTGGACAAATATGTTTCAGAACCTGTTGAGGTGAAGGTCGAGGGAGTCAGAAAGTTTATGGGCATGCCGGGCATTTTTAAAGGGAACAAAGCAATCCGCGTTGTAACGCGGGTTCAGGAAAGGAATTAACTGGAGGCGGTTATGAGCGAAACACCGGAAACTGAAATAGAGGAACAGGAAATAAAGGCATCAGAAGGTGCCGTAGAGGAAAGCGGAGATGCCGTGGATGATATTTCCTGGGATGATGTCCAGGGAGAACTGGACCAGCAGAAGGAGATGATCCATCAGGAGGCATCAGAAAAGGCGGTTCCGAAAACCGCGATACCTCCCGGTACAGAGGCAGGGGTCAAGGTAGATGTGCCCGCCAATATTGAATTTATTCTGGATATCCCCCTGCAGGTGACCGCAGAACTGGGGCGCTCAAAAATGGTGATTAACGACCTGCTGCAATTGGGTCAGGGGTCGGTTATTGAGCTGGCAAAACTTGCCGGAGAGCCCCTCGATGTTTTTGTGAACGGAAAACTGGTCGCCCGGGGAGAAGCTGTTGTGGTGAATGAAAAATTTGGAATCCGCCTGACAGATATTATCAGCCCCGTGGAAAGAATTAAGCAGCTTTCATAGGCAGGAAGGACAAAATATGTTTGTCTTTTTCACAGCGGCTTTGACAACAGCAGGAATTCCTACCAGCCCTGTTTCCGGATGGGTGCCGGTAGTTAAGATGTTAAGCGCGATGCTGATAGTCCTGGGAATTATGGGTCTCCTGACCTTCCTGGTAAAACGCTATTATCCCGGGGCAAAGGGGCGGAAGGGCTCCGGTGCCGATATTCGTGTCCTTGGAACAGTTTATGTGGGCGCAAAACGCAGTATCGCGGTTATCGGCGTGGGAGGCAGAAAACTTGTCGTCGGGATGACACCTTCTTCCATGACTCTCCTGACCTCCTTTGATGAAGGGGACAACCATGTGTCGGATGAGGGTTTTCTCGAAAAGGACAATGTCACACCCTCTTTTTCAAAAATCCTGAAAAAACAATTTATGAAAAAGGTGGGGCCACAATCATGACGGCAAAGAGGATTTTTAGTATTCTTGCCGTTATTATCCTGATAGGGGTTGCCGCGTTCGCACGCGCCGCGGATATCCCTCAGGTTACCCTGTCGATTGGCGAAAAAGCCGCGCAGGGCGGGGGCTTATCCATCAATATTCAAGTCCTTTTAATCCTTACGCTTCTTACCTTCGCGCCGGCAATTCTGATTTTGCTGACCTCGTTTACGCGGATTCTGGTGGTTTTATCGCTGTTGCGTCAGGCGCTGGGAACACAGCAGCTTCCTTCAAATCAAATCCTGATTGGCCTGGCGCTTTTCCTGACCTTTTTTATTATGACCCCTGTCTGGCAGAATGTGAACAGCCAGGCCCTCCAGCCCTATCTGAATCATAAAATAAATGAAAAAATGGCCTTAGACAGGGCCGTCACACCGATTAAAAAATTTATGTTGCATCAGACACGCGAAAAGGATCTTGCCCTGTTTGTGAATTTTTCAAAGAACAAAGAGGCGCAGCATTTTTCAACCGTTCCCATGACCTGTGTTATCCCCGCGTTTGTGATCAGTGAGTTAAAAACGGCCTTTCAGATTGGATTTTTGCTCTACATCCCTTTTCTGATTCTGGATGTGGTTGTTGCGAGTATTCTTTTGTCCATGGGGATGATGATGCTGCCCCCCATTATGATTTCCCTGCCCTTTAAACTGCTGCTCTTTGTCATGGTGGATGGCTGGTATCTGATTGTGGGGTCCCTTGTAAAGAGTTTTATGTAGGAGGATGAGATGTCCGTAGATTTTCTTGTAGGGTTTGCGAAGGAAGCCGTGACAATGTCCCTGCTTTTGTCCGCGCCGATGCTGGGTTTTGGCCTGTTTGTGGGCTTGCTTGTGAGTATTTTTCAGGCGGTCACGCAGGTGCAGGAGATGACCCTGACCTTCGTCCCGAAAATTCTGGCCGTGATGCTGGCAATCATCCTGTTTCTCCCGTGGATGATGAACCTTTTTGTGGATTATACAACGAATATTTTTGTCAATATTCCCCAGTATATCAGGTGAGTTGTGATTACAATTAACACATCAGACGTATTTGGATTTCTCCTGGTTTTTATCAGAGTAGGGTTTATCCTCATGCTGATTCCGGTTTTTGGAAGCCCGCTTGTCCCGAGAAGGCTCAAGGTAAGCCTCTCGCTGGTCATGGCCCTGCTGATTTTCCCCTTTGTTCGGGAAACCCTCCCGGCCAACCTCGATTTCAGGGGAATGGTTCCGGGGTTGTTCGGGGAGATGGCGATTGGCCTGATGATAGGATTTACCGCCAGGATGATGTTTAACGGGATACAGCTGGCCGGCCAGATAGTCGGGTATCAGATGGGGTTTGGAATTGTGAACGTAATTGACCCTGTTACGAGCCAGCAGGTATCCATTGCGGCCCAGTTTTATTACCTTTTCGCCGTTCTGCTTTTCCTGGTGACGGGGACACACCGAATATTTATCCAGGCATTGCTGAGCAGTTACAATGTTATCCCGCCACTAAAGGCGCACCTGTCGGGATACACCATGAAAAAACTTGTGGACCTCTCGGCGAATATTTTTGTCCTTGCCGTTAAAGTAGGGGCCCCCGTACTTGCCATTACACTCTTTACACAGGTTGTCCTCGGTATCGTGGCAAGGACGGTCCCTCAAATCAATGTGTTTATTGTGGGGTTTCCCCTTGAGATAGGAATTGGATTGATAGGCATCGGGCTGTCACTTCCCCTGCTCTCGACACTTCTAAAATCAACGTTTGAACATCTCGGCGGGGATGTTTTTACAATCATGCGGATGATGGGGACATAACTCCGGCCGCGGGACAGGACAATGGCAGAAGAGAGTTTCCAGGAAAGAACAGAACAGGCAACCCCGAAAAAGCGACAGGAGGCTCGGGAAAAGGGGAATGTTGCCAAGAGCCGCGAAATTCCCTCGGTCCTTGTGCTGCTGTTCAGCCTGCTCGTTTTCTATTTTACAGGGACCTGGATGATGGGAAAAATTTTCAGCTTTATGCAGCTGT
>JANTFN010000093.1 GCA_024763435.1 Thermodesulfobacteriota bacterium
AGAGAAGGGCGAAATTCCGGACACGGTGAACCCCCATGCCGCTTCAATCCTGTTTATGGGGGCCTTGCAGCACTTGGTTACCCTCTTCAGGCTGACCGGTGATGAAGAAAAACTGGACCTCATTTCAGGGGAGGTTTTCCGTCATTTAAAAAAAGTTTTTACAGGGAGAGAGGAGACATGAAAAAAGGGTCAATTATTTTTGTCGTTGTTTTAATGGTTCTATCTTGCAGCCTTCCGTGCCTGGCCGGTGCCCCGCTCGCGTTGCAGGCGGCAATTCAGAAGGCGCTCAAGAGCAATCCATCGGTTCAGGCCTATGAAAAACGCCTGGCTCTGGCAGGCCTGAATATAAAAATTGCTAAAACGGCCCATTGGGGGGAGCTGACGGGGGGCGCGACGCTGGACAAATCGGAAGATGCCTTGATTGCCACGCCCATGACACCGCGGAGGATGCGGGAGGGGATCCAATTTGATGATACGCGCTGGGGGTTCAAGCTGATGTATAAACTCCCCATCTATCTCGGCGGGAAGATTCCCCTTTCCATTGACATATCGCGGCTAAATGAAATTTCGACACGGCTTGCCCTGAAACGTCTCAGGGCGATTATTCGCCACAATGTAACCGAGCTTTATGATGCCATTCTCGCCCTGGACGGGGAAGAAACAGCCGTAAAAGAGACCCTGAAGGCCCTGCGCAGCGTATTGAAACACACGGAGTTTTCCATTGCTCAGGGGAAGACGCCTCCGGTCGATAAGTACAAGATTAATTATTCAATTCAGCGCTGGCAGGCCGAAGCGGATAAAATAACCAATCAGCGGGAGGCCCTGAAAATCGCACTTCAAACCCTCATGGGGGTTCAGGCCGTTGAAACGGATATTTCTCTCAAGCCCATCCAGCTTCCTGACAGGGTTTATCCCCTTGTCGAGGGTGTCAAGACGCTTTACACGCGCGCCCTTCAGGCGCGTTCCGATCTGGCAGCCCTTGAAAACCGCGTGAAGATTACAAATAAAGGCGTTGGTCTGGCCAGGGCGGAACGCCTGCCGGCGATCTTCGCCGTGGGTGCGATGCAAACGTATGACGGTAATGACATCTCGGGGACGGAGGAATGGAACGTTGGCCTCCGCCTGGAACTTCCCCTCTTCGACGCGGGGAGGCGGAGGACTCAGGTCGAGGCGGCTAAAGTTAAGGTCCTTGAGGAGCGCCTGCACGTCTTTGAGCTTCGTCAGAAAATTGTCAAGGAGGTTGGGGATGCCGTTAAAAGAGTCAAAACGGCTGAAGCCCTGACCAAAAGTTTTCTTTCCCGGGTAAATCTCGGCAAGGAGGTGGATCGGGTTGAAACGCTGAAATATGAAAAAGGCGCGGGGGATATTGACGATATGCTGCGAGCCAAAGCGGATCTTGCCTATTCAAACAGTCAATTTGTGGCAAGCATGTATCAGTGGCTTACCGCACGATCATACCTTAATCTGGTGTTAGAGGAGGAGGTCAAATGAAACGCATTGTAAAAATTATCATCGTTATTATTTTACTGGTTGCCGCGGTTATCGGCGGAAGAAAACTTGTTCTGAAGCGAAGGGCGGAACTCAGCCGGGAAAAGGCCGTTTCAAAGTACCCTCTCCCGGTCCAGGCCACAACGGTTAAAAAAGCCCCTTTTGAGAAGACGGTTCGCTATCTCGGGAAGGTGGATTCCAACGGCACCATGGAGATTAAAGCACGAATCAGCGGCCAGGTGCTTCGCCGGAATCATCTTGAGGGAGATACCGTCAAAAAGGGCGCGCTTCTTGTTGCCCTCGACAGCGAAAACAATGGGACGGTCCGTGAATTGAAGGCACAGATTGCGGTGGTTAAATCAAAGATTGCCTCCCTGCGGATACAGGAGAAAAACCTTGCCACAATCTACAAGCGGGATACCGCCCTCTACAAGAATGGCGCGATTTCCGAAGAGGCCTGGGAGCTGAGTGAAAATAGACTGGCTGCAACGAAGGGCCAGATAACCGCTTTGAAGAACGAAATAACTCAAATTGAAACAAAACTGACTTATACAAGGGTGGTAAGCCCGTATGATGGGGTCCTTTCCCGGTATTATATCAAAAAAGGCGATGTTGTTTTTCCGGGACAGCCTATCTGCCAGATTATCAAAAAGGGGTCTTTTAAGGTCAAGGTAGAGGTAACGCCTGACGATTTAAAGAAAATCTCCGTTGGCTCACCGGTATCTGTCGGAAAACTGATGCTGAAGGTTTCGCGGATCTATCCAGCGGCGTCGCAGCGCTCCCTCGCGATTATCGAGGCGGATTTTGGGAAGATTCCATGCCCCTACAAGGTAGAAGAAGTGATTCCTGTCAAGATTAAATCACAAACACTAACAAATGCATGGATTGTGCCCGTAGAGGCCGTATTACACCGGGAAAAGAAGGCGATGGTCTTTGGGGTCGTCAAGGGTAAAATTGTCCCCGTGGCGGTCACCGTTCTCGCCTCCGGCGAGGTGAATTCCGCCCTCGCGTCGGATGGACTGCGGGAAGGGCTTCAGGTCGTCTGCGCCCATGAAAGCCGCCTGATGGTGCTCTACAAAGGCCAGCCCGTCACTATTACGGGCGAATTCATCCGGGAGGCACGGCGATGAACATTGTTGAAGGGTATTTGAAAAAACCTTATCTTGTGATGACGTTTATCCTGATGGTGGCCATCCTCGGACTTTTCGGCTATCATCGAATGGACTGGGCGCTCTTCCCGGATTCCAACCGCCCTCAGATTGCCGTTGTAACCGTGGAGCCCGGTGCTTCTTCAAGGGATGTCGCTGATAATGTGACGCGTCCGATCGAAAAGGAACTTTCCACGATTGATGAACTGAGACAGGTGACTTCAACCTCCAAGGATGAGGTCTCGGTCGTCCTGGCGGAATTTGAATATTCCAAGGGACTGGAGCCTGCGGCCACGGATGTCATTGCTTCTCTTCAAAAAGTGAAGCCCCTCCTACCCCCTGACATCCGTGAGCCGCAGGTCTTCAAGATAAGTGATGCCACGATGCCAACCATGACCCTGGCGGTTTTCCCGAAAAAGGGGAGCCACTATGACCTTGCCATGGTCCGGGAACTGGCGGACAACGCGATTAAAGAGGCCCTGCTGCGCCTGCCGAATGTGGCGAACGTGGAGGTGTTCGGCGGGTATCATCGCGAGGTGGAAATTCTCATTAACCCCGACAAACTGCACCGATATCACTTGACCCTGGCGGATGTCATTGCCGCCGTTAAGCATGAAAATCTCAATATTCCCAATGGATTAATGGTTAATCAGCACCATCAGTATCTGATTAAGACCTCTGGGGAATATTTTACCATTGACCGTATTGGCAACATTACCCTGGGGCGTGGCGGGAAGGAGCCGATTCATCTCAGGGATGTTGCGGAACTCAAACGGGGGTACAAGGAGCGAACGGCCGCCTACCACGGAAACGGAAGGCCCGCCATTGCCCTGAATATCCTGAGGGCCTACGGGGGTAACACCCTTAAAACCGTCGCGTCCGTAACGAATTTTCTCCCGCAATTGAAGAAACAATACCCGGGGCTCGATTTCAAGATCACTGACACGCAGAAACGTATCATTGATATCAGCATCAAAAATATGATGGGGGCGTTGAGAGATGCCATCCTCCTCACGGTCATCACTATTTTCCTGTTCCTTGGTGATTTTCGCGGCGCGGTGATTACGGGTATTTCCATTCCCTTTACCTACGTCATGACCTTTGCCCTCATGTGGCTGCTGGGATTTGAGTTTAACATCGTGACCATGACGGCGGTGATTGTCGCGGTGGGGATGCTGGTGGATGACGCCATTGTGGTCATCGAAAATATAGAGCGGCATTACCATGAGGTGGAGGAACCACTTCGGCAGGCCGTTCTGGATGGGACCAACGAGGTCATGCTTGCCGTTTTCGCGGGGACGGGAACAAATATCATGGTTCTGTTTCCCATTCTCTTTATCGGAGGGTATGTTCAGACCGTTTTGCGCCCTTTCTGTGCCTCGCTGATCGTGGCTCTTATCAGCTCTTACTTTGTTTCCATTACTTTGATCCCGTTGATTGCGCCTTACATCCTGAAAGGGAAGACCCGCGGGATTGAAAGGTGGATTAAGTGGGCAAGCGACGGGGTGGTTCATCCGATTCAGAATTTCTTTATCGGGGTGTTGCGTGTGGGGATGCGTCACAAGTTTATCTTTCTGCTTATTGGTGCCATAGCCTTTGTGATCAGCGCGCGGCAGATGAAGACTACCATTGGCCGAGACCTGATGCCGCCGATGGATACGGGGATTATCAAGGTGGATTTTGAGGTTGAGAACAACCGCTCCCTCGTTTCCACCGAGGGGGTTTTGAAACGAATTGAGTCAGGTATCGAAAAAATCCCCGGGGTTTTGAGTGTGTCAAGTACCCTCGGCTCTGAGCCGGGCGTTGTGAGTTTTGGCAGGGGGAGAAATCCCCAACAGGGCGCCATTACCATCAATATGATTGACCGGTTTCACCGGAAGAAGAGCATCTGGCAGATTGAAGAGGAGATCAGAAAACAGTCTCACCAGATAGAAGGCCTGAAGTATCTCCATGCGTATGACTTTGGCGCTACCCCGCTTTCGACGATTCTCGCGCCGGTAGATGTGATGGTCAGCGGGCCGGATCCGGTTGTGCTGGATCAACTGGGGGATGAGGCCTTCAAGCGCCTGAAAACAGTCCCGGGATTTACCTCCCTGTCACGGACCTGGGACAGGAACAAAACAGAGATTCAGCTGCTGGTTGACCCCCTGAAGGCGCGTTACTACGGCCTGGACCCCTTCACGATTTCCCAGCAGGTCGGAATTGCCCTGAGAGGTGTTCCCGCCAGCATTTTCAGGGTTCCCAACGAGGATGGGCTCATTATGAGGATCCGTTATCCTTATGCGCGCAGAAGCGGCATAGACCGCTTGAACCAGATGTATATTTCCACACCTAAAGGGGAATTAATCCCCCTGAAGCTGGTGGCCCGGTTCCGCAAGAGGCGTGTTCAGAGCCTGATTACCCATCGGAACCTGCTGAACGTGGTTGATATCAACGCGTATCGGTCTCACGCGCCCATTACCTTTCTGCAGAGCGGCGTTGAAAAGGCCCTGAAAGGGGTTCCCCTCCCCGATGGGTACAAGATTTCCCATGAAGGGGAATTTAAACAAATGACGGAGTCTTTTGGAAGGCTCGGGGTGAGTATGATGATTGCCATATTTCTGCTCTATCTTTCCCTGATACCGACCTTTAAATCCTTTTTGAATCCGGTGGTCATCATGGTAGCTATCCCGCTGGCCCTGATTGGTGCGGCCTGGGGAATGCTGATTGCCGGCAAACACGGGTGCATGCCGGCCTTTATGGGGCTGATTCTCCTCGCCGGTGTCGTGCTGAAGAATTCGATTCTTTTGATTGATTTTATCCTCGAGGCGCGGACGCGGGGAGATTCACTTGAAGATGCCATTATTGGAAGTGTGAAGGTCCGGACGCGACCGATTCTGATGACAGCGGGAACGACCGTCGTCGGGATGCTTCCCATTGCCCTCGAGTGGGCCATCGGGCTGGAGCGGCTTTCCCCTCTGGCGGTCGTGGCCTCGGGAGGCCTGCTGGTTGGGACGTTTCTGACCCTGGTTTATTTTCCTATTCTCTATGCGCTGATGGAAGAAATCAAGGAATTTTTCAGCAAAGGAAAGCGTTAACAAAACAACAAGTAGAAGGTGAGAGGGATATTTAAGGACTTATTTTTTCCTTCCACCTTCTACCTTCTACCTTCTACCTTCAGACTTCTACCTGTCTATTAATATTCCTCCTGATTCCACATCCCCTGTTCGTAAACCACGACACGGTTTCTGCCGGACTCCTTTGCCTTGTAAAGGGCCACATCGGCAAATTTTACGCACTTCCAGAAGTTATCCGTATCCGAAGGAAAGACGGCGGTTCCGATGCTGATGGTTTTTTTCAGGACACCCCCCGGGACAGGAAATGACGCGGCTTCCATGGCCACCCGGATTTTTTCCGCCACCGCCTCTGTCTTGGCTTCACTGACCTCCATGAGGAGAATGAGGAATTCTTCCCCGCCATAACGCACGACAACATCCGATTGTCTGACGGCCCCTTTGAGAATGGCCGCCACCTGCATCAGGACCTTATCTCCCGTTTCGTGCCCATAGGTGTCGTTGACCTGTTTGAAGAAGTCAATATCAAGCATGAGGATACCCATCAGGGCACCTCTTCTCAAAACGCCGGCGGAGAGGGTATCCGCGGAATCTCCGAGAAATCGCCGGTTCAGAAGTCCGGTCAGGGCATCCACCGTTGTTGTTTCCCGGAGGAGGCCCACGAGACGTTTGGAGCCGATTACCGGGGCGGCTTCAAAGAGATACTGTTTAATACGCTCAATGGTTGTTTCCTTAATGCGTTTTTGGTTTTCGACGTTAAAAACAATTTGGACAATCAGACCGCTGGACTCCCCGATAATAACGGGAATACAATATGTTCTGACCGTATCGTCCCCGAAAAATCTCGGGCAGATTTCCGGGTTAACAAAAGAGGAGACGTCTTTTGAAATGCGTTTTGCGCGGCAGTGATTGGCATTGGTTAAAATGTCTTTGTCACACCAGAGGCCACCTTCCGGCGCTCCTTCCACGCAGACCGGCTTGAGATGATTTTTGCTGTTGTTCACCTCATAAATGGTGAAGGTGGACAGCTGAAAGGTGTCCTTCAGAAGCATGGTAATGCGATTGTAAACGTCTTCAAGGGATTCGTCTTCTTCGGTAATTTCCTTGAAGTTTTTCAGGTTTTCCATCCTCCTGATAAAGAGGTTAAAGGCGTTGGACATGCGCCCTATCTCGTCATTTCGTTCAATACGGAAACGAAAACTCAGGTTTCTCTCGCCGAGCGAGAGACGTTCCATCATGGTCGAAATTTTTTCAATAGGACCGGTAATGCTCCGTTCTATCACAAGCAGGATGGCTACAAGTATGGCAAGGGCTATTGCGAACATCCCCATGACCCCGAAAACCATTTTTTGAAAGGTGTGGAGGTCCTGGGTGAAATCCTTCCCATAAACGATGACTCCGCA
>JANTFN010000094.1 GCA_024763435.1 Thermodesulfobacteriota bacterium
GCGGCGGGTAAAAAACGCAAGGGTTACGCAACCATCGAACCCACAATCTGTAATGGATGCGGCCTTTGCTATCAGGTCTGCAATGTGGATGCCATTGGAACCGAAGAAAAGGTCTTTTACGGCCTGGTCGAAAATCTGTAAATAGAGGGGAAGAAATAGCCATGAAAAAAACGACAAGTGTATTAATGGCGGGTGTTGGTGGTCAGGGAATTATTCTTGCCAGTGATATCCTCGCGGAGGTAATGCTTGAAGGGGGATATGACGTCAAGAAAAGTGAAATTCACGGGATGGCGCAGCGGGGCGGAAGCGTTTCCAGCCATATCCGTTTTGGAGAAAAGGTCTATTCCCCGACGATTCCCCGGGGAAGCGCCGATTATCTGATCTGTTTTGAAAAACTCGAACTCCTCAGGTGGCTGGAGTTTTGTAACGCGGATACCCGGATTGTTGTGAATGACCTTGAAATTTATCCGCCTGCCGTCAACCTCGGAGAGGCGGCTTATCCCGCCGATTTGTTTGATGAAACCATTAAGAAGTTCCGTAACCTGACCCTTGTCCCCGCCAGTAAAGAGGCACTGGCGCTGGGGAATATCCGCGCGGCGAATGTTGTGATGACGGGGGTTATGTCCACCTATTTTGATGTTGATGAGGCGTTGTGGCTGGATGGGATTCTCGGCAAGCTCCCGAAAAAACTGCACGACCTGAACCGGAAGGCCTTTTCAACGGGGCGCGGTCTCAAATAGCAGATAGCGCGGGGCCGCGGTTGTAAGTGACACGGTGAATTTCCTTGACAAACCGCTGGAGATGCTTTAGAGAATCTTCACAAATGGCGTGAGTAAATTTGTAAAAGAGGATGAAAATGACCCAAAAGGAAGAATCATTTGAACCGAAGATTATTGCGTTCTGCTGTAACTGGTGCTCCTATGCCGGTGCGGACCTGGCCGGGAGCATGCGGCTGAAATATCCTCCCAATGTCCTGCCTATCCGTGTGATGTGCAGTGGGAGAATTTCGCCGCACTTTGTGATGAAGGCCTTTCAGAAAGGGGCGGACGGTGTGCTTGTGACAGGCTGTCACTATGGGGATTGTCATTACATGAAGGGCAACTATATCACGATGCGGCGGGTGACTATTTTGAAGGATCTGCTGAAATTTGTCGGTGTTGAACCAAAACGGCTCCGGGCGGAGTGGATCGCGGGCTCCGAGGGGGACAAGTTCGCCAGGGTTGCTCACGAATTTACAGATGAAATTCGCAACCTGGGCCCTTCACCCCTGAGAGGATAAATGGGTATGGAAAAATTTAAGAAATACATTAAAGAATTGTTTGAATCAGGTGAAATTGAAGGGTTTCTTGGTATCCGGAAAAACGGGCTTCATCCCGTTCCCCATCTCTTTACACCCGAACACCCTGAAGAGCTGGAAACGCTGACCATTCCCGATGTCCGGTATCCCATGACTGAGATCCTTCTGACTATTGTACGGAAATATCCGGATAAGAAATTGGGGATTATGGTTCGGGGATGTGATGAGCGCGCGTTGAATGAACTGGTCAAGAATCAGAAAATTCTTCCGGAATTGATCAAACACATCGGCATTGCCTGTAGTGCGGACCTGGCAGCTTCCTGCCGCTGCGCGCAGCCTTATCCGGAGGAGATCCATTACGGGGAAAAAGTGGCGCCGGTTGAAGACCGTTCTGATATCGAGGCGATTGACACGATGCCTCAGGAAGAGCGGTTTGATTACTGGATGAGCGAGTTTTCCAAGTGCATCAAGTGCTACGGATGCCGGAACATCTGTTCCATGTGCTTCTGCGACCAGTGCACGCTGGAGGACAATGACCTGATCGCGACGGGCCAGGCGCCGCCCGCGATCCCGATTTTTCATTTAATCCGCGCGTTTCACATGGCGGGCCGGTGTATCGACTGTGGCCTGTGTGAAGAGGCATGCCCGGCGCATATTCCCCTCCGAACCCTGTATCGTAAGGTCAGGGAAAGCATGTCCGGCTTTTTGGGATATGTCAGCGGGACGGAAGGCGGCGAGAAAGACCCGCTTGAATTTCTTGGGTCCGAGGGATATATGGTTCCATCAAAGATAGACGAGAAATAACGGAGAATTTCATGGAATACAGAACCGTTTTGACAACATGCACCTACTGCGGCACCGGATGCGGCCTGCTGCTCGAGGTCATGGATGGGGAGGTGGTAGGTGTTCTGCCTGCCAAAACACACCCGATTAACGAGGGAAAACTTTGTATCAAGGGCTGGAACGCGCATGAATTTATCTATGCCGACGGGCGATTGACGAAACCCCTTGTCCGGAAAGGAGATACCCTTGAAGAGGCTTCATGGGATGAGGCGCTTGAGACGATTGCAAACAAATTCGCGGAGATAAAGAAGACGAACGGCCCGGACAGTCTTGGCTGTTTCAGTTCCGCCAAGTGTACCAACGAGGAAAACTATCTCCTCCAGAAGATCTTTCGCGCGGCGATCGGCACCAACAATGTTGATCACTGCGCCCGTCTCTGACACTCCTCCACGGTGGCCGGTCTGGCTGCCGCATTTGGAAGTGGGGCGATGACCAACAGCGTCCCTGAATTTGAAGATGCCGATTGTATTCTTATCACCGGATCGAATACGACCTCTTCGCATCCCCTTATCGCCTCCCGTATCATGAAGGCGAAAGAGAAGGGCGCAAAGATTATCGTGGTGGATCCGAGAAAGATGCATATCGCGAGCCTGGCGGATATTTATGTCGCGCAGAACCTGGGAAGCGATGTCGCGTGGATTAACGGCCTGATGCGCATTATCCTGCAGGAGGGCTGGGAAAACGCGTCTTTTATCAAGGAGAGAACCGAGGGGTTTGAAGAGCTGAAGAAGGCGGTTGCGGAATATACGCCTGAAAAGGTAGAGGAGATTACGGGCATTCCGAAAGAGACCCTGAAGGAAATTGCCAAAATTTACGCGACGTCTGAAAAATCCTCCATCGTTTACTGTATGGGAATCACCCAGCATGCCACGGGGACGGACAACGTCAAGTCTCTGGCGAACCTGGCCATGCTTACGGGGCAGATCGGGCGCCCTTCTACAGGTGTGAACCCCCTGCGCGGGCAGAATAATGTCCAGGGTTCGACCGACTTGGCCGCGATTCCCAATGTCTATCCCGGCTATCAGCCTGTAACGGATGATGCCATCCGGGAAAAGTTTGAAAAGGCGTGGGGTGTTCCCCTGTCGCCGGATCCGGGACTGACTGTTGTAGAGATGATTAACGCCGTGGAAGAGGGGAAACTGAAGGGGCTGTTTGTCCTCGGCGAAAATCCCCTTGTCAGTGATCCGGATTCAAACCATGTGGAAAAAGCCCTCGATGCGATTGATTTCCTCGTTGTGCAGGATATTTTTATGACGGAAACGGCCAGAAAGGCGGATGTCGTTCTTCCCGGTGCCAGTTTTGCGGAAAAGGATGGAACCTATACGGGAACTGACCGCCGGCTTCAGAAAATCCGCAAGGCGGTAGAGCCCCCCGACGAGGCAAAGGCCGACTGGGATGTCCTGTGCAGGGTTGGGAAGGCTGTTGGCGGAAAAGGGTTTGAGTTTGCGTCCCCGGAAGAGGTTTTCAGGGAAATTGCCGAGGTGATGCCGATTTATCACGGGATTACCTATGACCGGATAGAAAAAGAGATTATCCACTGGCCGTGCCGTTCGGAAGATGATCCGGGCAGCCCCTATCTCCACAAGGACGGGTTTGCCAAGGGAAAAGGCCATTTTACGCCAATCGGGTATAAACCGCCTGTGGAACTTCCCGATAAGGAATATCCGTATCAGTTGACAACGGGGCGTCTGCCGTTTCACTATCATACGGGGACCATGACACGCGTTTCGCCGTCATTGACCCATGAAGTCAACGAGGCTTTTATAGAGGTTCATCCGACCAATGCCTTTGAAATCGGCGTGAAAAATTCTCAGGTGGTGCGTCTGACATCCCGGAGAGGCTCGGTGAATGCCAAGGTAATCATAACCAACGATGTGAAGAAAGGGGTTGTGTTCATGCCGTTTCATTTCGCGGAAGCGGCCGCGAACAGGCTGACCATCGCCGCTCTCGATCCCATTGCGAAGATACCTGAATACAAGGTGTGCGCTGTTAACATTGAAAAAATTGAGGAGAGTGAGGCTTAGCATGTCAAGGACAGGGGTATTTGTGTGTCACTGCGGGACGAATATTGCGTCCGTGGTTGACGTGAAGTCAGTGGCTGAGATGGCCAAAAAGCTGCCGGGCGTGGCCTTTGCCACGGATCTGAAATACAGTTGTTCGGATCTCGGGCAGAAGGCTATAAGGGATGCCGTTAAGGAGCATAAGCTTGATCGGGTAGTCGTGGCTTCCTGCTCGCCGCGAATGCATGAGAAGACCTTTCAGAAATGTATTGCTACCGCGGGGCTGAACCGGTATCTGTTTGAGATGGCAAATATCCGGGAACAGTGTTCGTGGGTTCATGATGACAAGGCCCTTGCCACCGAAAAATCCAAAGAGGCTGTCAAAATGGCAGTAGCAAAGGCGAACCGCCTTGCGCCGCTTGAACCGATGAAATCGCCGGTGGAAAAGCACGCCCTGGTTATCGGGGGAGGTATTTCCGGGATGCAGGCGGCCCTGGATATCAGTCAGGCTGGCTATAAGGTTACGCTGGTGGAAAAAAGCCCAAGTATCGGGGGGAGGATGGCCCAGCTTGAAAAGACCTTTCCAACCCTTGATTGCTCCGCCTGAATTCTGACCCCACGGATGACGGAGTCATCCCAGGACGACAACATAGAGGTTCTTACCTATTCAGAGATTGAAAGCGTTGAGGGCTTTGTTGGAAACTTTGATGTAACCATACGAAAAAAGGCCCGTTCCGTTGATATGAGCAGGTGCACGGGGTGCGGGGAATGTGTCCAGAAGTGCCCCACAAAGGTCCCGAGCGAATTTGACATGGAACTCGGTAAACGGAAGGCGATTTATACCCCGTTTGCCCAGGCGGTCCCGAATGTCCCCGTGATCGACCGGGATCACTGCCTGAAGTTCATAAAAGATAAATGCGGAATTTGCCAGAAGGTCTGCCCGGCGGAAGCCATAGACTATGAGCAAAAGGACGAGCTGATTACCCGTAAATTCGGCGCGATTGTCGTCGCGACGGGATTTTCCCTCTTTGACTGGACGGTTTACGAGGAATATGGCGGCGGCCGATACAAGGACGTTGTCACGGGCCTGCACTTTGAACGGATGCTGGACACCTCCGGGCCAACGGAGGGAAAGGTGATTCGCCCTTCGGACGGAAAAGAAGTAAAACAGATTGTTTTTGTTCAGTGCGTCGGCAGCCGAGATGAGGCCAAAGGCGTGCCTTACTGTTCGCGGGTCTGCTGCATGTACACGGCAAAACAGACGATTTTGATGAAAGACCATTTTCCGGACAGCCAGTCCTATGTCTTTTATATCGATATCCGCGCGGCCGGTAAGAATTACGAGGAGTTTGTGAAAAGGGCGCAGCGCGAATCCGGAACCACCTATATTCGTGGGCGTGTTTCCAAGATCTACGACAAGGGCGACAAACTGGTGGTTCAGGGGGCGGATACCCTCGCGGGGGAGCGGGTTGAAATCGAGGCGGATCTCGTTGTGCTTGCCACGGCTGTGGTGCCCAATCCGGATGCTGTTGAGCTCGCCAAGATGCTGAACATTCCGTATGATCAATACGGATTTTATACGGAGGCGCACCCCAAATTGCAGCCGGTTGAGAGTGTCACACAGGGGATATTTCTGACAGGTTCCTGCCAGTTTCCCAAGGATATCCCCGATTCAGTGGCAACGACCGGGGCCGCCGCGGTACGAGCCTGCGGTATTTTTTCCAATGATGAATTGACCATCGAGCCGAAAATTGCCTGGGTGGACGCGGAAAAATGCAGCGGCTGTTTCAACTGCATGGAGGCCTGTCCCTTTGATGCCATCATCGGTGAGGAATTTAACGGGCGAACCGTTGCCCGTGTGCAGGAATCGATCTGCCATGGCTGTGGAAACTGCGCGGCGACCTGCCGCACCAAGGCCGTGAATGTCAGGGGATTTTCGGATGAACAAATCTACGCTCAAATAGAGGCCCCGTTTATGGAAACAGGGGAAAAGGAGGCAGAGGTTGCCTGAGATACTGAACAGAGAGGATATTCATACCTTCAAGGAGCTTATTTTGTCCCTGACAGGCGAGGACGTCAGCCGGTGTATTCAGTGCGGCAAGTGTTCCTCGGGATGCCCCATAGCCTATGAAATGACACACCTGCCCAACCAGATTATCCGGTTTATTCAGCTTAACATGCAGGAGAAGGCCCTGGCATCCAACAGTTTCTGGCTTTGCGCCGTTTGTGAAACCTGTTCCGTCAGGTGTCCCGAAAACATTGATATCGCCGGCATTATGGACGCGTTGAGAAAAATATCGCGGCAGCGGGGTGTCAAGGCGGGCGATACGAAAATTGCCAGATTCAATGAGATTTTCCTTGATTCCATCAAGAAAAACGGGCGGGTATTTGAGTTGGGGCTCGTGATGAAATATAACATGGCCACGGTGCAGCCTTTCAAGGATGCGTCGCTCGGCCCTGCTATGCTCAGTAAAGGAAAACTGAAGTTGTCCGCGGATAAGATTGAAGATCAGGCCCCGGTAAAATCCGCGTTTGAAAAATCCAAACCATTCATTGAAGCAAAATCGAAGGAATAATTATGGAAATCGGTTATTTTCCCGGATGTTCCCTGCACAGCACGGCAACAGAATTTGACATGTCGGTTAAGGCGGTTTGCAATGCCCTTGATGTCCAGCTCACGGAAATTCCGGACTGGAATTGTTGCGGCGCGAGCGCCGCGCATGAAACCAGCGAGGAGCTGGGGTTTGCCCTGCCTTATCTGAACCTCGTAAAAGCTGAAAAGGCCCACCTTGATACCGTTCTTTCTCCGTGCCCTTCCTGTTTCAGCCATCTTATTGAAACCCATGATAAAGTAAGTGAAAACA
>JANTFN010000095.1 GCA_024763435.1 Thermodesulfobacteriota bacterium
TTTTGGTGGAAATCGCTGCCGCGGAGGAGGCACGGCGGCTGGCACGCCAAACCCTCCAGGAACGGGAGAGCTTTCTGACGACGCTGATTGAAAGCACGCCGGATGCCATTGTTGTCCTTTCCCCCGAACGCCGAATCATCGAAATGAATCAGGCCTTTTGCGGGATGTTTGACCTCAGTCGCGAGACTGCCATGGGTCAGGGCATCCTTTGTGTTCACGCCTCGAGGGAAAGTATGGATCGGTTTGGTGAAACGGCCTACCCCCATATTGAAAAAGAGGGGTTCTGGCGGGGGGAATGGGTTTTTAAGCGGCCTGATGGTCTCCTCTTCCCCGCGGAAACCGTCACATCGGCTATTAGAGGCGAGGATGGATCGACAAAGGGGTATGTGGCCGTTATCCGGGATATATCCGAACGAAAGAAGGCTCGGACAGCCCTCGAAGAGGCCCACGCGCGGCTGGATCAGATTGTCAGCGCCATTCATTCTATCATGATTGGCCTCACGCCGGACGGAATTGTGACCCTGTGGAATAGTTCGGCGGAAAGGACCTTCGGCCGCAGCGTTGAGGCCGTCCAAGGCAAGACCCTTGAGACCTGCGGGCTGCCGTGGGAATGGGACAGGGTCGCGAGTGGCTTAGAGGCGTGTGTGAAACACCCCGAGCCAATAGAGATAGAGGATGTGCGGTTTACAAATGCCGGGGGTGAGGAGGGGTTTTTGGGAATAACGGTTAATCCCGTACGGGACCAGGAGGGGGGCTTTCAGGGGATGCTGATTTTCGCGGCCGATATTACGAAGAGAAAACGGATGGAGTTGCAGCTTCTCCAGGCCCAGAAGATGGAGTCTATCGGCCAGCTTGCCGCGGGAATTGCTCATGAAATTAATACCCCGACGCAGTTTGTGGGGGATAATTTGAATTTCCTCAAGGAGGCCTTCGAGGATATGGGCCGCCTGGCGGAAGGGTATCGGCAGCTTGTCCGGCAGGCCGATTCAGAGGGGTTTGCGAAGGCCCTTCTTCGTGAAATTGAGGTCGTATCGGAGGAGGTGGATGCCGACTACCTCGAAGAAGAGATTCCGAAGGCACTCCAGCAGTCCCTTGACGGGGTGAAACGGGTCGCGGCAATTGTGAAGGCAATGAAGGAATTTTCCCACCCCGGTGTCAGCGAGAAGGTGATGGTGGACCTGAACAAGGCCATCAAAACAACGATTACAGTTACCAAAAATGCCTGGAAATATGTGGCGGATGTCCGAACTGATCTCAGCCCTGACCTGCCGCCCGTGCCCTGCCTGCCGGATGCCGTCAACCAGGTGATCTTGAATCTTATTGTCAATGCCGCGCAGGCGATAGGGGAGAAGGGTGGAGAGAAGTCCGAGGGAAAGGGGCTCATTACCCTCACGACCCGCGATGCGGGGCCATGGGTGGAGATCCGTGTGCAGGATACCGGGCCCGGCATTCCGGAGGAGATCCGTGACAGAATTTTTAATCCCTTTTTTACCACGAAGGAGGTAGGGAAGGGGACGGGGCAGGGCCTTGCCATTGCCCATGATACCGTGGTCAACAAACATGGCGGCATGCTTACCTTTGAAACGGAAACAGGAAGGGGGACGACCTTCATCGTTCACCTCCCGAAGAAAACGGAAAAACCTGAGGCGTAATGTGAAAAAACGGATTCTTTTTGTGGATGATGAGCCGGAGGTCCTGTCCGGGTTGAGGCGGATGCTACGGGGACTGCGGCATGAATGGGAGATGGTCTTTACTGAAAGCGGCAAACAGGCCCTTGACCTGTTCGCGGAGGCCCCTTTTGATGTGGTTGTGACGGATATGCGGATGCCGGAGATGAACGGGGCACAGCTTCTCGCGCGGATTACCCGGGACTTTCCCCGCGCGATTCGTATTGTCCTCTCCGGCTATTCGGACCAGGATATGATCCTGAAGTCTGTCTGCACGGCGCACCAGTATCTTTCCAAGCCCTGCGATGCCGAGACATTAAAGGCAGTTATCACCCGGGCGGCCTCGCTCAGGGAGACCGTTTATAATGAGAAGGTCAGAGAGGTCGTTGCGAAAATGGAAACCCTGCCCAGCGTTCCCACCCTCTACGCGCGAATCACGGAGGTCCTGCAATCTCCCCAGGCCTCCATGCAGGAGATTGGAGATATTATTTCTCAGGATGTGGGGATGACGGCCAAGATCCTGCAGCTTGTTAATTCCGCCTTCTTCGGGCTGCCGAGGAAAATTACCCGTGTCTCTCAGGCGGCGGGCCTGCTGGGTCTCGATACGATTCGCACCCTGGTGTTAACAGCCGGTGTTTTTAAGGCGTTTGAGCAGGTTAAAATTCCGGGATTTGATCTTGACAGGCTCTGGGGGCATTCCATGGGCGTGGGGGCCTGCGCCCGGGGACTCGCGAGACATCAGGCCCTGCCCCGGGAAGCGGTGGACACGGCCTCCCTTGCCGGGATGCTCCACGACGCGGGAAAGCTTGTCCTCGCCGCGGCGCTGCCGGAGGCCTTTGGAGAAATCATGGAGAGGGCACGGCAAGAGGGTCGGCCCCTGTGGGAGGTGGAGCAGGAAACCCTGCAAACCTCTCACGCGGAGATCGGGGCTTATCTTATGGGTGCGTGGGGCCTGCCGGACGCGGTTGTGGAGGCGCTGACCTTCCACCATCAACCCATGAAATCCCATGTTTATGAAATTGGCCCCCTGCTTTTTACCCATGTGGGCGACGCCCTGTCGCGTGCGGCGGACATGGGTGCTGATGATATCGGGGGGAACCGGCTGCTCGACAGGGCCTATCTTGAAAAACTAAATATCATGAAAATCCTGCCCAAGTGGCAGGAAATTTGTGCGGAGATCGTAACGCGCGGGGGAGAGGACCATGAATAAAGTTTTGTTTGTGGATGACGAAGCCAATGTTCTTGAGGCCTACAAGCGCCAGTTTCGCAAACTGTTTCAAGTCAGTGTCGGCCAGGGGGGCGTGGAAGGGCTCCGTGTCCTTACCGAAGAAGGCCCCTTTGCCGTGGTGGTTTCCGACCTGAAAATGCCGGAGATGAATGGAATTGCCTTTCTTTCCAGGGTTCGGGAGACCGCGCCCGACACCATCCGAATGATGCTGACCGGCTATGCCGATTTACAGACGGCTATCGAGGCGGTGAACGAGGGAAACATCTTCCGCTTTTTAACGAAGCCATGCCCGGCGGATAAACTCGCGGCTTCGATTCAGGCGGGGATCAGGCAATATGGCCTGGTTACAGCGGAACGGGAACTCCTTGAAAAAACCCTCCGGGGCAGCATCAAGGTCCTGACGGAGATCCTGTCGCTGGTAAACCCCGAGGCCTTTGGTCGCTCTTCGAGAATCAAGCGGGTCGCGCTTCAGATTGCGGAGAAACTGGGAATGGTGGACACCTGGAAACTGGAAACGGCGGCGATGCTTTCACAAATCGGTTGTGTTATTCTGCCGGAGCATGTCCTGAAAAAGATTTACGCGGGCAGCCAGCTTTCGGATGAGGAGTCCCAGCTTTACGACATGCACCCCTCAGTCGGCCATGACCTGATAGAAAATATCCCCAGAATGAAAGATGTTGCCGGGATGATTGCCTATCAGGAAAAGAATTTTGACGGAACAGGGATCCCGCGGGATGCTGTTAAGGGGGAGGAAATCCCCTTGGGTGCCAGGGTTTTGAGGGTGGTGGTCGATTTTGACGTCCTCGAATCTGCCGGGTTGTCAAGGCATGAGGCCCTCCTGAAGCTGAGAAAGAATACCGGAAGATATGACCCGCAAGTCTTCGCGGCCTTTGAGACAGTGGCAGGGAAAAAGGAGGGGACGCGGATTGTGGCCCTCAGGCTTAATGAACTGAAGAGCAGCATGGTCCTCGCGGAAGACATTCGTGCCGCCGGGGGCGGCCTCCTTGTTTCCAAGGGTCAGGAGATTACGTGGCCCCTTATCGCGAGGCTGAAAAATTTTTCCCGGGCACGGCAGATCAAAGAGCCCATCAAGGTTATAGAAAAGAAAGTAGAATCTTAAAGATCCTAAAGATCAAGAACTTCACGGATTTTTTTTGTCAATTCCCGATAGGAATAGGGTTTGTGCAGAAAGTGGATATTTGTGTCGAGAAGTCCGTTATGGACGATGTGGTTGGCGGTATAGCCGGAGGAAAAGATGATTTTGAGACGGGGGATGCGTTTTAAAAGGGCCCTGGCCAGTTCCGTCCCGTCCATCCCGGGCATGATAACATCGGTAAAAAGCAGGTCGGGCCTCAGCCCCTTTTCCTCGACAAGTTTCAGGGCCTCGGCGCCGCTTGCGGCACGGTAAACCGTGTATCCCAGGGCCTCAAGCGCCTGTGATACGAAGTTCCGGATACCTTCGTCATCCTCTGCGATAAGGAGGGTTTCCGTCCCTTTCACGGACGCGGGTTCCGGTGCCTCTTCTTCGGGTTTTTCAAGGGAAAGTTCTTTGTCCGAGGCGGGCCAGTAGATCTTGACCGTCGTCCCCACCCCGGGCTCACTGTAAACACGGACGTTTCCGTTATTCTGCCTGACGATGCCGAAGACGGTGGAACACCCCAGGCCCGTCCCCTTGCCCGTTTCCTTGGTTGTAAAGAAAGGATCAAAGACCTGTGACAGGGTATCCGCGTCCATCCCGATACCGGTGTCACTGACCGCGATAACAACGTAAGGCCCCTTATGGATATTGATGTGTTCTTTGACATAGGCGTCCCCGACCAACACAGGCAGGGTCTCGATCGTAATCTTTTTTTCTTGTGATTTCCCCATTTTCTGGCGGATGGCGTCGCGCGCGTTGATGACAAGGTTCATGACGCACTGCTCAACCTGACCCCGATCGGCGAAGATGGTGTCGCCCCTGTCACACAACGTAAAGAGAAAATCGATATCTTCACCAATGAGTTGCGTGAGAACGGGTTCAAACTCCCGCAGGACGTGATTAACGGAGAGTGCCCTGGGGGCGATAATCTGTTTTCGGCTGAACGCGAGGAGCTGGGACGCGATGCGTGTTGCCTGCTCCCCGGCCTTCAGAATCTCAGAAAATTCGTTCCAGGAGGGGGCGGCCGGCTGAAGGCGTGACAGTCCTATCTCGGCAAATCCCTTAATAGAGGTCAGGACGTTGTTGAAATCGTGGGCGATACCGCCGGCAAGCTGCCCGATGGCCTCCAGTTTTGCCGCCTGACGAAGCTGTTCCTCGAGGCGGACCTGCTTAGTGATATCCTGCTTGATGGCGGCGAAGTTGATGATGGTGCCGCTTGTATCTTTGATGGGAAAGATAATCGCGTCTTCGTGGTAGAAAGACCCGTCCTTCCGCTTGTTGACGAACTGACCATGCCACGTCCGGCCGCTGGTGATGGTTCTCCAGAGGGCTTCGTAGAAGGGCTCGTCCTGTCGGCCGCTTTTGAGGATACGGGGATTCTGCCCCCGCGCCTCTTCGGCGCTGTAGCCGGTAATTTTTTCAAATCCGGGATTGACATAATCGATGGTTCCGTTGATGTCCGTGATGACAATGGCCGCGCTGGTCTGATTGAGGAGGGTTTCAAGCTTGACGCGCTGTTCCTCCATACGCGCCTTGATGCGCTCATCCCGTTGTTTTTCCAGCCTGGCATGGAGAATCGGGGCGATGAAATCGGCGATATAGGCCAGGAGGTTTTTGTCTTTTTCTGTATAATCAATATTGCGGTTTGCGACAGTGAGAAGGCCGATGACTTCATCCCCGAACGTGATAGGTACAGTCAGTGCCCGTGTGATGGGGAGATGCCCTTCGGGGACATGCAGGGGGGTGTTGACGAACAGCGATACCTTTTCAGTCAGGGCTTTGCTCCAGATGCCGGTCCAGGCTTCGCGGGGAAATACGATGTCCTTGCCGGGGATCTGGCACTGGTCCCAGATATCCCGTGTCATGGAGGGGCAGACCAGGGCGCCGTCATCGTCGATGTAGCCGAAGACCCCATACCGGCTTTCCAGCGTTTCAAGGACGATATCCAGGACCTTGCCATACATCTGATCGTCAGGGGTTGTCAAAAAGATCTGGGCAATGCGGTCCCTGGCCTGGAGTTTCCGGTTCGATTGTTTCAGCGCCTCTGTCGTCTGACGCTGTTGTGTGATGTCCCGGATATACTCGACAACGCCGGTTACATTCCCCTCCAGGTCCTTAAAAGGATAGGCAAAGAGTTCATACCATCCTTCCGGGGCCTCTTCAGAGGGGTAGGGAACCACTGCCTCGTGAGTCCTGTCTTCCTTCATCGCGGTCAGACTGGGGCAGAAGGGGCAGGGCGTGGTGCGCTGCTGATAGGCCTCGTAGCACTTCCTGCCCACAAGAGGCATCGACGCCCTGTAACTTTTTTCCATCCAGGTATTGGTTCGCAGGATAGTCAGGTCCCGGTCCAGCAGGGAGATACCGCCCTCGATGGCGTTGAAAACATCGGAGAGGAGCATCTCGTTTTTTCTTCTCTCCCTGGCGAGCCGGAACCGCCGGGTTGCGTCGCGCATGAAGGCCACCGCAAGCCGGTCATTGTCGATAGTAATGCCGGACAGGGTGATATCGACCATAAGGGCCCTTCCGGTCTTCTTTTTCAGGCGGACCTCATCAAGGGACAGGTCTGAGACAGCGCTTCCGGCAAAGGCCGTTATCGTTGCCCCGTCCGCCGCTTTAAAGAGGAGCATCCGGAAGTTTTTGCCCTGCATCTCGTCGGGGGAATAGCCGAACATCCGGCAGGCGGTGGGGTTGACATGGAGGATGTTCGCGTTGCTGTCCATGAGGAGGACCCCGTCTGGAGAGTGTTCGCAAAGGACGCCAAAAATAGTTTCAGGATGGTCCGTGAAGCGTTTCATGTCTTTTCTTTTTCCTTGATTTCAGAGAAAGGGGTCAAAGGGCGAAGGGCGAAGGGCGAAGGGCGAAGGGCGAAGGGCGAAGGGCGAAGGGCGAAGGGCGAAGGGCGAAGG
>JANTFN010000096.1 GCA_024763435.1 Thermodesulfobacteriota bacterium
GGGCGCATGGGACGAATTCACCTTTTAGACGAGGCAGTAATTCAAAGGATTGCCGCAGGAGAGGTTGTGCAGCGGCCCGCCTCGGCCCTCAAGGAGCTTGTCGAGAATTCCCTTGATGCCGGCGCGGATTTTCTGACCATCCGTCTTGAAAAAATGGGAAGAAAACTGCTTGAGGTTGAAGATAATGGCATGGGCATGACCCGTAATGATGCCCTGATGGCTATTGAGCGGCACGCGACAAGCAAAATCAACGAAGCGGAGGATCTCCTTCAGGTTGAGACGCTGGGTTTCAGGGGCGAGGCCCTGCCAAGCATTGCCGCGGTTTCCCGGATGGTGTTGCGGACAAAGTGTCCCGAAGACGCGGCTGGAACAGAACTGACGCTGAACGGGGGCAAATTGCGCAATGTCCGGGAATGCGGGATGTCTGACGGAACGCTGGTAAGTGTCCGTAATCTCTTTTTTAATACTCCCGCTCGAAGGCGCTTTCTTAAATCGGACCGAACAGAGGGATACCACCTTTACCGCACCCTTTACGCCCTGAGTTTTATCCATACGGGGACGAGATATGAGGTTATCCAGGATGGCCGTAAGGTCCTGACCCTTGCGGCCGTGTCCTCGCTAACCGACCGGGCCGCGCAGATTTTCAGGGGAAAAACGGGCGGCAACATGGTCTCGGTGGACGCGCGGGACAGCGGCGCGCACCTCTCGGGGGAAATTGCGGTTCCGCCCTTCGCGCAGGCGCGCGGCAGGGGGATTTTTTTGTTTCTCAACCGGCGCTGGATCGCCGACAGAAAAATCCTGCGGGCTGTTTTCAGCGCTTATCAATCCGTGACGCCGAAGGGGTTTATCCCGGATGCCGTTTTGTTTCTCGATGTCCCGCCCCACCTTGTGGATATCAATGTGCATCCCTCGAAGCAAGAGGTTCGTCTCTCCATGGAGCATCATATCCTTCCCTGGATAAAGAACGTTCTTGCCGAACATCTTTCCATTGCGTCCGGGCCTGTTCAGCGGGCCATTACGGACAGACCTCCCGAGCGAATGCTGTCCAAAGGGTCATCTGACGGTAAATTCGCGGCAAAGTCATTTGATTTTCACCCGTCCGGATCAAAAACCCCGATTACAGACCCGGGCGTAATTGCGGAGGCGATGGAAATTGCCTATGGCGGTCTGAAAAATCAGGCGGAAGACCAGCCCCGGTCGGTTCTCCCGGCCGGTGTTCCCGAGGATTACAGGGTTCTGGGAGTTATTGCCAACACCTATATCGTGTGCGCCTGTGAAAGCGGGCTGTTTATCGTTGATAAACACGCCGCCCACGAACGCCTGATCTTTGAGCGGTTAAAGCGCGCGTATCCGGATGGAGTTGCGTCTCAGAAATGTCTTTTCCCACTTTTAATCCCGATTGACGGGGGAGAACTTGATATCATTACGGCCGCGCAACCTGGCCTGACGAAACTTGGGATTATCCTGGAACCCTTTGGCGAGGGAACGCTTCGCGTGGTGGCCCTTCCCGAATGGGTCCCTCAGGGAGAGGCCGAGATTCTTGTAAGGGAGATTATTCGGGAATTGGGAGAGTCGCCTTTAATGGACCAGCTTGCCGCGCGGGTTGACAAATTTCTGGCAACCATCGCCTGTCACAGCGCGGTCAGGGGACAGGATACCCTTTCCACAGAAGAGGCTTACGGGTTGTTGGATCAGCTCGTCAAGGAATCCGTCCCGCTTGCCTGTCCGCATGGCCGGCCCTACATTCATTTTCTGAGCATCAGGGACCTGGAGAAGGTTTTCGACCGATAGGCGTGATCAGGCCCCGGCAAGGGTCAAATCCCCGATAAGGAGATAGGGCGTCCCGACCGTTCCAAACCACCGCAGCTTATTTCCAACGTCTTCCACCTTATAAAACAGGTCAAAGATGTTTCCCGATACGGCGACGCCGCGGACGGGATGGTCCAGCGCGCCGTTTTTAATCCATTGCCCGGAGGCACCGAGGGAAAAATCGCCGGTGACGGGGTTTGCCGTATGGACCCCCATCAGGTTCTGGATAAAGAAGCCTTCCGTTACGGATGCCACCATCGCGTCAAGGGAGCTCGTGCCGGGAGAGAGGACCAGGTTGGTCGGCCCACAGGACGGGAGGGCCGTAATCCCCCCACGCCGTGCGTTGCCCGTGCTTTGCAGGCCCAGTTTTTTCCCGTAGAAGGTGTCGCGGAAAAAGGTTGTCAGGATGCCTGCATCCACAAGGGGGGTTTCCCGCGCGGGGGTTCCCTCTCCGTCGAAAGGTGCCGCCGCGATGCCGCCGGCGAAAAGAAGGCTGTCTTTAAGGGTTATCTTCTCGGAAAATATTTTTTGCCCCTCTTTCCCCGCCAGGGCTGATTTTCCCTTGTAGAGATTCTCGCTGGAAAAGGAAGGAAGTAGCACACTGATAAGTTCCGCCGCGACTTCCCGATCCAGGATGGCCGGATATGACCCGCTGGAGACGGGGACGCCGCCAAGCTGGGCAATGGCCTTTTGCGCGGCCAGTTCCCCTGTTTTTTTAAAATTAATATCCGTCAGGAAATGACTGAACGAGGATTCCCACCCATACTCGGATTGCCCGTTTTCTTCCGCCGTCAGGGTAATATCGGCCGTCACACCGCTCAATTCATAGGACAGGTCAAGACCCAGGGAATTAAAGAGGCGGACTGTGGCGTGATTGAAGGTCAACTGCGCGTTTCGAATTTGCTTAATCCTCGGATCGGATGCCCGCGCGGCCTGCTCAATGGAGATGACAAACCCCTGTTTTTGCTCCGGGGTCAGGGATTGAAGCGACGTATCAACGATGTCAAGTGCCGGGCAGGCGGGGGGTTGCGAAAGAAATGTAAAGGCCGGATCGGCGGGAGTCGTTCCGATGCTTTCAAGGGCCTTTTGCGCCATTCGGGTAATGCCTTTCCCGTCGAGCTGGGTGCTGTAGGCAAAACCGATTTTATCCCCTTCGAGGATGCGGATGGAAACCCCTTCCGTTGTGGCGGACTCATAGCCATCGATAGCTTCATCCCTTGATTCAAGGGTTTCCTGATGCTTGTGAAGAGAGTAGATTTCAAAGGGATTGCGCGTCAGGGAACGCAGAGTCTCTTCAACGCGCGGAATTATTTCAGAATTTTTTTCTGTTTTCACCTGTTTCTCCTTGTCCTGTAACTGCCTTGTTAGATATAAGACAACAGAGATGATGTCAATAAGATGGGTTTAAAGGTTACCAAAAGGAGAGAATATTCCATGAAAAACGAACAGCGGCGGACCTGTTTTTTTATCGTATGGGTTGTCGCGGCATTCTTTTTGTTGATGCCCGGCCAGGACAAACTGCGGGCGGGGGGGCTTTCAGGGTTTTATGGACGGCTTTGTCAGAAACATGGTCTGATAATACATGGAAGCCGAAAAATATTCCCCCGGAGCATTGCGCTGACCGTGGATATGTGCCCTTCCACGAAGCCGTGGAACCGCCCGCTTTTTGAACGGCTCGTCGCGCTTGGCGAAAAACTGGGCGAGCCCCTGCCCGTGGCGGTCTGCGTCAGCGGCCGCTGGATGACGCGCTACCCGGATGCTGTCGCTCAATTGTTGCGATGGGATAGCGAGAAAAGGCTTGCCATTTCCTGGGTCAACCACTCGGATACCCACCCCGTTAAGGGGGGATTTCTGGTTAACCCAAAGGTCGATTTTACAGGCGAGGTCCAAAAGCAGGCCGTTCGCATGAAGAAAAGCGGCACCTGGAATACCCCGCTCTTTCGTTTTCCCGGTCTTGTTTACAACCGTCAGCGGCTTATCGCGTTAAACAAAATGGGGTATGTCGCGCTTGGGGCCGATGCCTGGCTCGCCAAGGGGCAGCGCGTCCGGAACGGGTCGATTATTCTGGTGCACGGAAACGGGAATGAACGCTTCGGTGTTCGCCTCCTGTTTAAATACCTTGACCGTCATCGAGAGGCCCTTCAGCAGGGCACCCTGCGGTTTCTTTCTCTAAAAAAACTCTTTCTCGAAAGTATTGCGGCTGATCCCGGCCTTCAGTTTATCTCCTGGACCCACCCAAAATCGAGGTGAAGGGCCTCCAGGGCGGTTTTCGCCCGCTGGTATTCCTCCGGGGTGAGCCGCCTGGAAAGGGTATCCGATTCGGCGGCCTTATAGGCGGGGAAATACTGGCTCATCAGGCTGATAAAGGTTTCAGGTGAAATTTCCCGGGCGATGAACCGGAGAATTTCTTCCGTTTCTTCCACGTGACCGGGAAGGACAAGGTGGCGGACAAGAAGGCCTCGGCGGGCAATGCCCTGGTTGTCCAGTGTCAGGGGGCCGACCTGCCGGAACATCTCCCGGACAGCCGCCGTTGCCACCTCGAAATAATCGGGCACGTGCGCGTAGGTTTTTCCCGATTCCCTGGAGGCGAATTTGATATCCGGCATGTAAATATCCACCAGGCCCTCAAGCAGCCGGAGCGTTTCAACCCCTTCATAGCCAGAAGTATTATAAACGATGGGGATCCCGAGCCCCTTTGAACGGGCGATAACAATGGCATGGGCGATCTGGGCGGTGTGGGGTGTGGGGGTGACCAGGTTGATATTGTGGGCCCCGCGTGATTGAAGAGACAGCATCATGGCGGCCAGCTTTTTGACCGAAACGGGCGTGCCATGGCCCAGGTGGCTGATGGGATAATTCTGGCAGAAAACACATTTGAGGGTGCAGTGGGTAAAAAAAATGGTTCCAGACCCCCGTGTCCCGGAAATAGGCGGTTCTTCTCCGAAGTGGAGGGTGTGGCTTGAGACCTCCGGGAGTTTTCCAGCCCCACAGAAACCGGCCTTTCCCGTCATTCGCCGCGCCCCGCATTTTCTGGGACAGATGGAACATGTTCGCGTGAGGCGATAAAGGGCGCGGAGAGATCGCCGTGCTATCGGATCGATTTTGTGATGCGTGTCAGTCTGTGAATTCTCCAAGCTGGGCGTAACAATAACGCTTGTTTGACTGTTTCGTCAAGATGCTGGTGTAAGAATAAATCAGTTTTGTTTTTCCAGACGGATAAAAACCACGGCGGGGGCTGCTATATGATCAACGGAGAGCTGAAGGGCCGGGGCGCCTTTCAGGATTGAATCCGTTTCCGTGAATTTTTCATCAGGTCCCTTGATGATATTTTTCCGGAGAAGCAGGGTGTTGCCGTTTGTCCAGGGCAGGTTGTTAAGGGTTATCTCAAGGTGATCGATATCACTTCGATAATTTGAAACAGTTAAATACACCCTGTTCCCGTCCGGTGATTTTGCCGCCATGACCTGGAAGTTGGTTGCTTCGGTGTCCCAATCGCCGGCGACAACTTCTTCCCCGTCCGTCTCGATTTGGATAGGGGTTTCCCGCATGATGGTACTGTAAATCTTCAGGGCGTATCCGCCCCAGGTGTAGTTGGGACCGTTTGGATCGTCATTGAAAAAGGCATTTCCGGGGTACCAGAAGAACCGGTCAATAGGGGATTCCTGCGCCGTGATGAGAAGGGACAGGTAAAAAGTGGCGCCTTCGGGGGTGTCCACAAGCTGGGCCAGGGCGTCCCCCAGGGGGGTGTTAATCTCGGTTACATGACTTTCCGCGTTTATGAAGCCGGCCGCATTCAGTTTCGCCCGGATATTTTCTGCCAGGGTCTTCAGCCCGTAGGGATTTTTAATGCCGTAGAGATGCCACGAATAAAAATCAAGCGGGGCGTTATTGGCGGCCATATAATCCAGAAAAGGGTCCAGATAGGCAGTCTTAACCCCGATTGTTGTCGCGGGTGTTACCCCGGGACCGCCGACCTTCAGGGACGGGTCATACGATTTCATGGCTGTGCTGACGGCTTTGTACATCTGAAAGAATTGCAGGGGCGTCCCGCTCCAGAAAATTCCGTCCGGCTCGCACCAGATCTCCCAGTATCGAACATGATGGTAGGTGCCGTTATCCCACCCGCCGTTGATGTGCATGACGGTTCTGCGGCAAAGTTCGGCGAATTTTGTAAAGTGAACCCCATCATCGTCCAGCGGGGGGGCATCCGGCTGTTTGATGGAAACAGGGCCGGGATAACTGGTTCCAAGCCGGATATAGGGTTCCATCCCGAGGCCCAGTATTTTGTTGACACTGGCATCAAAATCACCCCAGGTATAGGATGCCGGGTTTACGGGATCAAAAGCCGGGTTTCGCGTTGTGAAGGATTGAGTTGACGCATCAAAGTTCCAGAAGTTCGTATAAAAGCAATAGTCGTTGGCGCCATGCAGATCGTGCATGCGAATCATGGTAATTCCCGCGTCGACATACCCGGAAGTCCTTTGAGGGAAGGGAAGTTTGTTGACAGCCATCAGATCCTTGACGGGCCGAATCGCCTGAGTATAGTTGGCGACAACCGTTTTCTCCCGGGCAGGCAGGAGAGATGAAGTAAACAGCACCAGAACGGCGGCAAAAAACAGGCTCTTTTTCATGATTAGGGTCCTCCTTTGGAACTTGATGGATTATTGTGTCAGGACAAGCAGGCAGATCCCCTCTGCCGAAGGAGGGAAGCATA
This sequence comes from Thermodesulfobacteriota bacterium, assembly GCA_024763435.1. Taxonomy (GTDB): domain Bacteria; phylum Desulfobacterota; class S145-22; order S145-22; family S145-22; genus JANTFN01. Next base: position 6,524 of record JANTFN010000096.1, read on the forward strand.
AGGATCTGCCTGCCTTTGAAAGGGAGGGTGTTTACTGACCCTGTGGGGAAAACGGGCGGGGTCCTTGCCGCCTGTCCATCATGCCGCCCGGCCTGTTCCGGGGAAGTTGGCGGTTACGTTTTCCACGTAACCACTGCCGGATAAATTCTTTCCTGAAGTGCTGCTGAAAGAGAATATACTGGGCCAATTGTTTTTCCGTCAGGATGCCTTTTAGTTTTTTGAATTCCTCTCTCGGGAGCGTGGCAATCTGCTCATTGATGTCAAAAATCTGATTTGCGAGCGTGCTCACATTTCCGGTGGCGTTATCTGTCCCTTTGGAAAGCGCGCCGATTTTTTTCATAAGACCCCGCTGTTTTTCGCGGAGATTCATGCGCTTCTCATCCATT
>JANTFN010000097.1 GCA_024763435.1 Thermodesulfobacteriota bacterium
GGATACGCCACCCTGATGATAAAAGAGAATGGTATCAAGGCCCCCGTGATTGCCCTCGGCAGAGACTGCCGGCTCAGCTCCGACAGGCTGCGAGACAACCTCGTGGAAGGCCTGACTCGCGCGGGGTGCCATGTTATCGACATCGGTGTTTGCCCCACGCCCCTGCTCTATTTCGCGCTTTTTAATCTTGAGGTGGACGGGGGATTCATGATTACGGGAAGCCACAATCCCCCGGAGTTTAACGGCTTCAAGGTGTGCGTCGGGAAGGAAACAATCTACGGACCACATATCCTGCATCTGAAAGACCTTATTGAGGCGGGTGATTTCCCGGCGGGAAGCGGGTCCGTAAAAACCCTTCAAATCACGGAAACCTATCTGGACTGGCTGGAAAAAAACATTCATTTCGAGCGGCCTGTTTCCGTTGTCCTCGATGCCGGAAACGGGACCGGCGGGGTCTTGGCGGCTCCCGTAATGGAAAAGCTGGGGTGTGACGTAACCTGCCTCTACTGCGATATGGACGGCCATTTTCCCAATCACCACCCGGATCCCACGGTTCCGGAGAACATGGCGGCCCTCATAGACCGTGTCGCCGCGACCGGCGCGGAGCTGGGAATTGGGTATGATGGAGACGCCGACAGGATAGGCGTTGTGGACGAAAAAGGAAAAATTATCTGGGGAGATGAACTGATGATTCTCTTCTCTCGGGACATCCTTGCCGCGACCCCCGGTGCCACGATTGTCTCCGAGGTAAAGTGTTCCATGAATCTGTTTGATGACATCAAAAAACGCGGCGGAAAGGCCATCATGTGGAAGGCGGGCCATTCCCTGATCAAGAAGAAGATGAAGGAAGAAAAGGCGCAGCTTGGAGGAGAAATGAGCGGGCACATCTTCTTCGCGGACCGCTATTTCGGGTATGACGATGCCATCTATGCCTCACTGCGGCTTCTGGAAATGCTGGCAAAGGGCAAGCAAACCGTTTCGGAAATGCTGGCCGATGTGCCGAAGACCTTTTCTACCCCGGAAATCCGGATGACCTGCCCGGATGAAAAAAAGTTTCAGGTGGTCAGCGCCGTCAGGGACTATTTCGCGGAGAATAACTATTTCCTCGTGGATGTGGACGGCGTCAGAGTCGTTTTTGACGACGGGTGGGGCCTGGTGCGTTCCTCCAACACGCAGCCCGTGATTGTCCTCAGATTCGAGGCAAAGAGCGCGGCCCGCCTTGAGGAAATCCGAACCCTGATAGAGGGAAAACTGAAAGAATTTATGGATTAAAAAGGAGTCTTTAATGAAACGAGCCCTGATAACCGGAATAACCGGCCAGGATGGATCCTATCTCGCGGAGCTGCTCCTCGAGAAGGGATATGAAGTGTATGGAATTGTGCGGCGCGCCAGCACGGAAAAATTTGAGCGTATTGCCCACCTGATGGACGCGGTTGAAATCGTGTCCGGGGATCTGCTGGACCAGAATTCCCTGTTTCACGCCCTTGATACGATTCGCCCCGCGGAGGTGTACAACCTTGCCGCGCAGTCCTTTGTCCCCACGTCCTGGAACCAGCCGCTGCTCACGGGGGAAATTACGGCCCTTGGCGTTACCCGGATGCTGGAGGCAATTAAGATGGTTGATCGTTCTATCCGGTTTTACCAGGCGTCGAGCAGTGAGATGTTCGGCAAGGTTATGGAGGTTCCCCAGAGCGAAAAAACCCCCTTTTATCCGAGGAGCCCCTATGGTGTTGCCAAGGTTTACGGACACTGGATAACGGTAAACTACCGGGAAAGCTATGACATCTTCGCGTGTTCCGGTATCCTGTTCAATCATGAATCCCCCCGCCGGGGGATGGAGTTTGTCACCCGTAAAATTACCCACACGGCGGCAAAAATAAAGCTGGGCCTGGCGTCTGAACTCCGGCTGGGCAACCTTAAGTCCAAAAGAGACTGGGGATTTGCCGGAGATTATGTCAAGGCCATGTGGCTCATGCTCCAGCAGCCCGAACCGGATAACTATGTCGTGGCCACCGGCGAAACCCACGCTGTAGAGGAAGCGGTTGAAATCGCCTTTTCTCACGTGGGCCTCGATTGGAAGAAATTTGTTAAAACAGACCCGAAGTTTTTTCGTCCCGCGGAAGTTGACCTGCTGGTGGGAGACGCGACACGAGCGCGGTCAAAGCTCGGTTGGAAGCCTGAGGTTGACTTCAAGTCGCTGATTACCATGATGGTTGACCACGACCTGGAGGTTATTAAATCGTGGGACAAGCCCTGAAAATGGCTGATAAATCTCCTGTCGCCCTTATCACGGGCGCGGATGGTTTCGTCGGGCGATATCTCGCCGGGGAATTAGAAGCTGCCGGGCTTACGCCTTTCGGCACTGACATCAGCGCGCGGCAGAAAAACGCCGATGTGTTCCCGGATTCCCGGTGGGCGACCTGTGATATAACCAGCGGCGCGGATGTCGGCCATATCATCAGAAACGTCGCGCCCGCGGTAGTGTTTCATCTTGCCGGGATTGCCTATGTCCCCTGGGCGGAGGCACACCGGAAGGAAACCCTCCGGATTAATGTTGAAGGAACCCTGAATGTTCTCGAGGCGGCAGCCGCGCGGAAAAACCCTCCGCGCGTAATCATTATCAGCAGCAGTGATGTTTACGGGCGTGTCCCGGAAGAAAAGGGACCCATCACAGAATCTTTTCCCCTGAAACCGGCAAATTTTTACGCGGGGACCAAGGCAGCCGCGGAAGGGATTGCGTGGTCCTTCTTTGAAAGGGGAGAAATTCCCCTGACGATCCTCCGGCCCTTCAATCACATTGGCCCCGGTCAGGCGCCAACCTTTGTCACCTCCGATTTCGCCCGTCAGATAGCCGGGATTACCCTCTCGCTTGCCGGTCCGCAGGTCCACGTCGGGGATATTGATGTCTGCAGAAGTTTTACGGATGTCCGGGATATGGTTCGCGGGTATCGCCTGGCCTATGAAAAACTTGCCCCGGGGGGCATTTATCACCTTGCCAACGAGACACCCATCTCTATACGGAGCATCCTTGAGGAGTTTATCCGTCTTTCCGGCCGGGAGATTGAGATTGTCAGGGATCCAGAGCGGTTCCGAAAGGCGGATATCCGGACGGTAGCGGTGGATGCCGGAAAATTCCGCCGCGCCACGGGATGGGCGCCAGCAGTTCCCCTGGAACAGACGCTGAAAGATATCTTCGAGGACTGGCGCCGTAGGCTTGAAAAGGAGGCAGAAAAGTGAATCCCCTCGTCTCCGGCACCCTCCTTGGAATCCTTCAGGGAATTACCGAATTTCTTCCGGTCAGCAGTTCCGGCCACCTTGTCCTGGCCCAGCACCTCCTGCACATGAAGGGGCAAAACCTGCTCATGGATATCTGGCTCCATTTTGGAACCCTGCTGGCCATTGTTATCGTGTTCCGGCAAAGTATTCTCCGGTTAATCAGAGGAGCCCTCAGGGGCACTGCGCAGGGAAAGATCTTTTCGAAAGATTATCTTAAAAGCCCTGAAGGCCAGGACGCCTATCTGTTTCTGCTGATTGTGATTGCCATGATTCCCACGGGGATTGTTGGGGTCTTTTTCAAGGACAGCCTCGAAACTCTCTTTGAAGGAAGCCTCTCGCTTATCGGGTTGGCATTTTTCTTTACCGCCGTTCTGCTTCTTCTTACCCGTTTCAGGGGGAAGGTATCTGGCGGGACCGGGACGCGCGTATCGATTACACCCTGGCAGGCCCTTATTGTCGGCGTCGCCCAGGGCATTGCCATTATTCCGGGTGTTTCAAGATCCGGGAGCACCATCGCGGTTGCCCTCCTGCTGGGGATAAGCCGCGAACAATCCGGGGAATTTTCCTTCCTGATCGTCATGCCCGCCATTTTAGGGGCCATGCTCCTCGAATCTCTCCATGGACTCAGCGCGGTCTGTTCGCCTGCCTTTCTCTTCCCCGCCCTGGCGGGAATGATTGCCGCGTGGCTGGTGGGTATTGTTGCCCTCAAGGTCCTGCTCAATATTGTCAATCACGGTAAACTTTACCGATTTTCCTTCTACTGCTTTTTTATAGGGGTTCTCGCGTTATGGATACAGCATTAAAACAACACCTCAGGGGCGTCATTATGGCCGGCGGGTCCGGCACCCGTTTCTGGCCGAAGAGCAGACAGGCCCTGCCGAAGCAGTTTTTGAATATCCTGGGTGACAAAAGTATGCTTCAGATGACCATGACGCGCCTCCTGCCCCTGACGGGGAAACAAAATATCACAATTGTTGGCAATAAAGAGCACGCGTCACTCCTGGCACAGCAGGTGAAAGGGATTGCGGACGCCCGCCTTGTCCTCGAACCCGTCGGGAGAAATACCGCCGCGTGTATCGCAACCGTTGCCTTCCTCATCGCGCGGGAAGACCCGGAAGGCATTCTTGTGATTCTTCCCGCCGACCACTGGATAACGGATCTTAAGGGATTCACGGAAACCCTGGCGCAGGCGGCCCGGGCGGCTGAGGAAACCGGCGGCATTGTCACCATTGGAATTCCCCCCACCTTTCCCGCCACGGGGTATGGATACATTCGGGCGGATACCGCCCCCGGTGCCGCGAAGGTAGAGGCCTTTGTGGAGAAGCCGGACCTGGAAACAGCCAAAGGCTACCTCGCTTCCGGGAACTACTTCTGGAACAGCGGGATATTTGTTTGCAGGGCCTCCGCCATGCTGAGTGAAATTGAGGCCCATCTTCCCGGGCTTTACGTCTCCCTGAAGGCGCTTTCAGACTGTGAAACAGAAGAGGCGGCAACCGCATTCATCGACCGGGTTTATCCCTCCCTGCCTGCCGTATCCATTGATTTCGGCGTCATGGAAAAGACCGACAGGGCCTACCTCGTCAAGGCGGGGTTTGGGTGGAGCGACGTGGGAAGCTGGGACGCGCTCTACGCCCTCAGCGAAGGGGACACCCGAGGTAATGTCACCAAAGGCCCTGTCCTGCTCGAAGACTGTTCGGGGTGTTTCATGGATAGCGGCGGGCGGCTGCTGGCCGGGGTGGGGCTAAAAGATATCATCGTTGTTGATACCCGGGACGCCGTGCTTGTTGCCCCGCGCGGGCGGTCACAGGATGTTCGGGATATTGTTCAAAGGCTCAGGGACGGTAAGCGGGAGGATGTTTTATAAACCCCTGTCAGCGCGGCAGGAAATTTGTGCCTGTTAACGCAAAGGAGGCGTAAAAATGAAACGAAAGGCCCTTTTTCTGGCTCTTGTGATTTCCCTTGTTTTTTCAACCGCCGGTTTTTCCGCAACCCTCAAGGGGGTTACCCTGCCGGACAAGGCAACTATTGGCGGGGTTCCATGCACGCTTGTCGGCCTGGGTCTCAGAAAAAAATTCTTTTTCAAGATTTACGTGGGGGGGCTTTATATGGCGCATCCCTCCCGCAAGCCCAAACAGGTCATCTCGGATAAAGGAACCAAACAGGTCGTCATGCACTTTCTTTACAAAGAGGTTTCCCCTGAAAAACTTGTGGATGCCTGGATTGAGGGGTTTAAGGACAACCTGCAGGACGACTTTCCGAAATTCAAGGGGAAAATTGACCAGTTCAATGCCTTTTTCACGGCGCCTGCTGTCCGGGGCGATGAAATCCGGGTGACCTGGCTGCCGGGTAAGGGGACCCAAGTCACCATCAAGGGGAAGGAAAAGGGGATTATCAAAGGTGAAGACTTCATGAAAGCCGTTTTCTCCATCTGGTTCGGGGAAATCCCCGCGGACAGCGATCTCAAATGGGGAATGCTGGGCGAAGATTAAATTCCTTTCAGCAATCCGTATGAATTTTCTTAAGAATGGAGAATGACGTGCCAGAGCCATCTGATTTTTCGACCAGGGTCAAGGGGGTTATCAGAAAAAACTTCAACGAAAGCGCCGATATTTACCGGGTGTTTGAGGGCAGGCACGGGTTTTTTCACGCCTATACCGTTAAACTTGCTGAGTGGGCGGGGCTTGCGAAGGGAAATCGGGTATTGGATGTCGGCTGTGGCAACGGGATTTCCTGTGTGGCCTTAAGCGATGTCTATGACGCCAAAGTTTATGGCGTGGATCTGTCAGAGGTCATGATAGCCGATGGGAAGCAGCGGATTGGCAAACGGGAAATTTATCTCTTTGTGGGCGACGGCGAAAATCTCGATTCCCTTTTTGAGGACCGGGGATTTGATGCCGTGATGTATAACGCCGCTATTTTTCTGTTTCCGCGGCCGAAAGCGGCCTTCGCGCAGGCTGCCCGGATGCTGAAGCCCGGCGGCATTGCCGCGTTCTCCTTCTACCCCCGGGTCCTTGACGCGGCGGGCGGGGATCTCGTTCCCCGCGCCTATGAAACAATAGGCATGACACCGCCAAAATTCCGGACCATTACCTCTTGGGAAAAGGCGGTATCAAGCCTTCAGGATGTCTTTGGTGAGGTTCGGACCACGACATGGGAGATGGCTGGGTCGGTTTCTTTTCTTACCGATTTCTTCACCATCCCCGCGCAATCCGCGTCGCTTTTCCCAAAACTGCCCTACAAAGAGCGGGCACAAAAGGTCGCGCAGCTTTTTTCGGTCCTTAAACCCCTTGAAAGCGGGATGACGATCGCCTGGGATATGGCCATGGCGCGCCTCAAAGATACGGCGTAATGTTCAGAAAACCCTGATAGAGGCCGCCTTGATAGTCGCGTAGCACTGGCGGCCGGGGGTAAGTGCCATCTCTGCGGCAGTCGCGCGGGTAATCGTTGCCACAAGGGAAACGCCCCCTGTCTTCAGGGTCACATCTATCAGCGACGCGGCAAGGGGCCGCAGATCCTCAACAATACAGGCAAGGCAGTTTCTCGCGCTGCTTTTCAACGGGGCCGAAGAAAGAATAATATCTTCCGAGGGGATGGCAATTACGCCTTTTTTCTGTTC
>JANTFN010000098.1 GCA_024763435.1 Thermodesulfobacteriota bacterium
TGTGCCAAAGCCAAAACCTTATCTTTAGCGTTTATGTTTGAACTCTCCACCATCATCTTTTTTTATAATATCAGCTTTTTAAATTTATCTCAACCTGACAGGGCTCTGTCGCTGCCTGACCGTTTTCAAGGCAGATTTTCCGAAGACCCTTTTTCATCGGCGTCAGCGCATCTGTGCCAATGGCCCCGTCGGGGAAAATGCCGAGCAGAATGGGAGGCTCTTCTAAGAGCTGATATTTACAGCCGTTTTTACACCTTATTTGTTCGATAGCTTCGTGCTTCCCTGAAGAAATTTGAAGCTGTTCATTTCTCTGATACCGGTATTCCCGCATCTTTTAATACCTCATTTTATCAGGAACAGCGTGAAAGCCCAGCGGCGTGTCAGGCTACAGAAAAATTGAGTAAAGTGTTAAAAGAAGGATCAAAAGAGGAGATGACACATGGCGACTGATAATTTTGATAAATTGGTAGATGACCTGCAAAATCAGATTTTTGAAGAGACGAAAGAAGCCTATGGTGACGTCGCTTTTCAGAGATGGCTGACGCCGTTATACAAGGGCAGGATAGATTTACCCGATGGGTATGGCCGCGTCACCGGTTCATGCGGAGACACGATAGAGATATTTTTGAGATTTGAAAACGGGAAGGTTCAAGAGGCCTCATTTGAGACAGATGGGTGCGGATCAAGCACGATTTGCGGATCTTTTACCGCGGAACTTGCCATTGGAAAAACCCCGGATGACCTGGCAGATATTACGGGGGAAAGCATCCTGGAAATCCTCGGGGGGCTGCCGGAGGAAGACCGGCATTGTGCCTTTCTTGCCGCAAACGCCCTGCGGGAAGCGCTTAAAAATTACATGCAGCGGTTTCACAGAGAATCCTGACGCGTAAAAAGATTCGGCGCGCTGGCCTATTGACTTGCCGGTGCTGCCCGTGTAAAAATTGAATAAATAAAACAGGGAAGAGAGAACACAAAATGCCCCGGGAAAGTAATATTTCACGCTTCATGATTTCTTTTGCTTCCTTTGTTGTTATCATCGCCGGGCTGAAAATCGCCAGCAGCCTCATTATTCCCTTTCTTCTCGCCCTGTTTTTTGCCATTATTTGCCTGCCGTTCTTTCACTTCCTTATTCGAAAACGGATACCGCCCTGGCTTTCCCTGATCGCTATTTTTATTCTGATCATTCTTATTATAGGTGTTATCGGGGTTCTAATCGGGTCTTCGTTTCAGGGATTTTCCGAAAACCTTCCCGCCTATCAGGCAAAACTTGGAAGGGTTATCAACGCCTCTTTCGCCCAGCTCAAGGCATGGGGGGTTACCCTGCCGGAAAAGAAGCTGTTGAAGATATTTGATCCCGGCACGATTATGAATTACGTGTCTGCCTCACTGAAGAGCTTCGGGAATGTCATGTCCAACGGGTTTCTGATTTTTCTCCTTGTTGTTTTTATTCTCATAGAGGCCGCGGCTTTTTCAAAAAAGCTTTCCTTCATCGCGAAAAACGCGGCAACGACCTCCTATTTTGAAACGTTTTTCCAAAATGTCACGCGTTACATCGCCCTCAAGACAATTATTTCGTTTTTAACGGGTGTGTTTGTCAGCATTATGCTTGGGGTCCTTGGGGTTGATTTTGCCCTGCTGTGGGGTGTTGCCGCGTTTCTGCTTAATTACATTCCGAATATCGGTTCCCTGATCGCGGCTATCCCGCCGATTCTTCTGGCGCTCATTCAGTTTGGCGTGGGGAAAACCATCATTGTTGCCGTTGGTTATCTTGTCGTCAATGTTGTGGTCGGCAGCATTATCGAGCCAAAGGTCATGGGGAAGGGCCTTGGCCTGTCTACCCTTATTGTGTTTATTTCTCTGGTCTTCTGGGGCTGGGTCTTCGGGCCGGTTGGGATGTTCCTTTCCGTTCCCCTGACGATGGTGGTTAAAATTGCCCTCGATTCCCAGGAAGACACGCGCTGGATTGCCATTATGCTGGGAAATTCCGTTCCGGACGATCTGCCGTAAGCCTGACGTAACCATTATAGTACAAGCAGGAGAAATCATGAGCCGTGTCAAGGACTCGGCAGGTTTTGTCATGGAACAGCCCGCCGGTGTTCTTTTTCCTTTGTTCAGCGCGGAAGGCGAGAAGCTGTGGGGGCCGGGATGGGATTGTGAAGGTGTCACCGGAACATCTGAATTTCAGGAAGACCCGATCTTCCTGACGAAGAATCACGATCATGCCGCGCGTGATGCCATCTGGCTGGTAAAAAGATACCGGCCTGACGATGGCCTCGTTGAATTTTATAAGGTAGAGCCGGAAGAAAAAGTGGCTCACTTTTTATGACCGAAAATGGCTCGGTTTTAAATGATCGTTGACACCCGGGTAACCGTAATTTATGAATACACCGTCCTGAGTCAAAAGGGCCAGGCATTTATTAACAGGTTTACAGCCCTGGAATACAAAAAATTTATGGATGAGTGTCAGCAGTTGCTTGAGGCTTATTTTGTGGGGCGTTCTGAAGTGTAATCGGTGTAAGGCAGCGCTGTCGCGGGATTAGTCCTTTACGCGCCCGTCATCTTGAGCTGTCAGGGGTTGTGAGGATTCCGCGCCTTCAAACAGCGAAATGAGTTTTTGCCCCTTCAGATCTGTTTCCGGGGCCAGACGGGTTTTTTCTATCCAGGTATTCAGGGTGTTCTCATAGGGAATAGGCTTAAGAAAATGCGGCTTGTTGCCAAAGGGGTTGAAGAGGGCGCAGACCTTATCGAGTTGAATATCTTCCGGGGCGGATTGAAAAACATAACTCCCTCCTTTGGTATCGCTCGACCCTAAAATTTTATAGGTACACAGGCGGTTCAGGATATCCTGCAGAGGTTTCAGGGGAACTCCCAATTGTTTTGCCAGGGCATCACGGGTGACGGGGTAAGTCCCCCGGCGATAGTGATGATAGAGGGAAAGAAGGACGGCCATGGCCAGGTAGAGTGCGTGGCTGGGTTGCGTCAGCGGAGATGCGTGGTTTGTGACCTCCTCCTGCGGGATATGATAATACTGGATGGCAAAGGCAATTTCAGCGCCTCCCAGTACGATACACCACGACACATAGGTCCAGGCGAGAAAGATAAACCCAATACCGAGAATGCCGTAAACATGGAGAAACATGGAGTAGTGATACACGTAATAGGCGAAAATTCCCTTGGAAATCTGAAAGAAAATTGCCCCGAAAAAAGAACCGAAAATAGCGGGCCGGTTCCCAACCCGGGCGTTGGGAATCAGCTTATAAAGGAGAAAAAAAACAAAGAAAATAAGAATAAAAGGGAGAAGGATATGTTGAAGGTTTTGCACAAATCCCAGGTTGAAGACAGCCTCAAAAAACCCCTTTGATCTTATTTTTGAAGACAGATAAAGGGACAGGGAGATAAGAATAGGGGAGGCGGTCAGGGTTGACCAGTAGATGATGAGGCGTTTCCCCACGGAACGGCGCCGCTCGACCTTCCAGATATTGTCCAGGGAATCTTCGACGGTATACATCAATTCAAAACAGAGCAGAACCAGAATAAATGTTCCGAAGATACCAAGAGAGGTGGCGTTCTGGGTAAAATCCGACAGGTTTTTGTTGATCATTTCCTGGAAATTCTGGAGGGGGAAAAAATAGCGCAGAAGAATCGTGGAGAATTCCATGTTCTTCAGGTTAAGCCGGCTGAGAATTGAAATAGAAATAGCCAGCAGAGGGACCATGGCAAAAAGGGTCATAAAGGCAAGAATCGCCGCAACATCCAGGCTCCTGTCGTGCCAGAAGGCAGAAAGGGTCTTCAGGCAGATTCCTTTTAAGTACGTTGGCCACGAATGTTTGGATTCACGCATCCCCCATTTTTTAAACCATGAGCAACGGGCCTGTCAAGAAGAATGATTTTCCTGAAAGGGCCCTCTCCGGGTGACAGTTTTGTCGCCCCCGCTTTTTTATGTTTACCCTTTTGCCTTTCAACCTTGACCCCGCTGAAAAATAACGTATGATAGGATCAATGAAAATTTTAAAGGGGTTTGAAAAAATAGAAATAGCGCAGGTATGCCGTTGGGTTTGCCGCGAAGCTATTATTTAAAATAAGGAGACACACCATGTATGACAAATCATCCGATGATGAAAAAAACCTGGCCCTTTTTATCGATTTCGATAATATTGCCCTGGGGCTGAGGAAAGACAAAGAGGCAAAAAAGAAAAAATTTAATATCAGGATTGTTCTGGAAAGACTTCTTGAAAAGGGAAAAATCATTGTCAAAAAGGCCTATGCCGACTGGGATCAGTATCCGGATTATAAAAGAGAACTTCACGAAGCAGCCATTGAACTGATTGAAATTCCCAAACGTCAGATGACAGGCAAAAACAGCGCGGATATCCGAATGGTGGTGGACGCCATGGATCTCTGCTATGCCAAGGAGCATCTTGACACCTTCGTTGTCTTCTCTGGCGATTCGGATTTTTCCCCGCTGGTTTCTAAATTGCGGGAGAACAATAAATCGGTTATTGGGATGGGGCTTAAAAATTCTACCTCGAATCTCCTTGTGGGTAACTGCGATGAATTTATTTTTTATGATGACCTGACCCGCCCTTCTGTTGGTGCCCCGCCCGTTCTGGACAAAGTTCCCAAAGAAAAGAAGGCCGCCTTCGAACTCCTTGTCTCAACGGTTCAGGCCCTTATCCGCGAGAACAAAGAGGTTCTCTATTCCTCTATGATCAAAGATACCATGAAACGGAAACAGCCCTCTTTTGATGAAGGGGTCTATGGCTATTCTTCTTTCGGGGATTTTCTGACTGACGCGGAAAAATATGGTATTATTGGACTGACGCGAGATGCCCAGGCCGGCGGAACCTATGTAGTGACAGGGTTCGGCAAGGGAAACACTAACAAAAAGGTGAGATAGATGACAAAAGCCGCGATCGCCACCCCGGATGGAAAGTCCCTTTGGAAAGACCACTTTGGACAAGCCCCTTTTTATCAAATCTGTGAGTTTGACGGAAAGCAATGGACCAAAGGTGAAAAGAGAAAGAATCCCTTCGCGGCAACGGGAAAGCATGCCCGCCCGGGGGAAATTCGTCAGGCCCTCGCGGATTGCGACATTTTCGCTGCCCGGGAAATGGGAAAAAAATCACGTCAGGTCCTTGATAACAGTGGCGTGATAACCTTTTTAAAAGCGGTGGATACCGTAGAAGAAATTATTGCATCTCTTCCTGCCCCCGGTGCCTTTCCCGCCAGGAAGGACCAGGGATGAAGGTCTATCCGGAGTGCCTGCCCTGCTTCGCGCTTCAGGCGCTTCGCGCGGCCAATCAAGCCACAAATAACGAATCGCTGAAATGGGAAATCCTTGTTGAGGCCAGCAGGTATATCGCTACTTTTCAGCCGGGCATGAAACCGGTGGAAATGGCAGAGATTATTTATCCCATGGTCGCGCGGAAAACCGGCGTGCCGGATCCCTTTGAAACCATCAAACACGAAACAAATCAACAGGCCCTGGCCTTGTATCCCTTTTTCAAGGCCCTCATTGCCGAGAGTAAAACGCCTGTCAAAACGGCGTTAAAACTGGCTATTATTGGAAACAGCATCGATTTTGGCCCGCCACAAAATCATCACAAAGACCTGAAGGCCGAAACACTTGCCACCCTCCATGAACCCCTTACCATTGATGACACGGAAACCCTTTCGAGTCGCCTGCCCCGGGCATCTGCTCTGCTTCTGATTGCGGACAACTCCGGAGAAATCGTCCTTGACAGACTCCTCCTCGAAACCATTCATAGCCATTACCCCGATCTGAAAATCACAGTAGCGGTCAGAGATGTTCCCATTATCAACGATGTAACCCTTGCTGATTTCAAAGAGGCAGGGTTTCCCGCATCCATATCGGCGGTTTCGTCCGGGAACAAAACGCCCGGTGTTATTCTTGGAAAGGCAAGCAGGGAATTCCTTGACATATATGCCGCTGCCGACATTATTCTTTCAAAGGGGCAGGGAAATTACGAAGGATTGAGCGATGATGCGGACGAAAGGGTCTTTTTCCTCTTCAAAACGAAATGCGCTATTATTGCCCGGCATGTTGGGGTTAAAGAAGGCGCGATGATTGTCAAACAAGGAGGCGGAAAATGATTATCCTCAACAAAACAAAATGCGTGGGATGCGGGAAATGCGTCGAGGCCTGCCCGACCGGGGCGCTTTATTGGGTGGAGAAAGAGGTTTTTGTAAGGGAAGAGCTGTGCCGATCATGTGGCGCGTGTATGGAAGCCTGCCCAAAAGGGGCTATTAGCTTAAACCCCTTTGCCTTTCAAGGCCAAACCATGGCAGGGTTTACGGAAAACCGTGTGATGCGTTCCATGAGTATCCGGTATTTCCCGGGCGGGGGCCGAGGGGGACGGCGCCGATTTGGCAGAAGGAGACGTCATTCGTGAAAAAAACGGTTCACCTTCTTATTTCCGGAAGGGTCCAGGGAGTCTTCTACCGCTATACCGCCCAAAAAGTGGCCTCGCGCCTTGACCTCAAGGGCTGGGTAAAAAATCTTCCCAGCGGTCAGGTAGAGGCAGTTGCCGTGGGAACGCCTTCCGCCGTCGAGGCCTTCATCACCTGGTGCCGGCAAGGGCCGCCAGGCGCGCATGTTGCCGATGTGACGGTCACCGAAAACCCTTTGCCGCCGGATTATGAAGGGTTTTCGGTAACTTATTAGGCGGGAGGTAGAAGGTAAAAGACTAAGGGCTAAAACGATTTTCGCCAAAGGCACGAACGCAAAATATCTTTGAAGATGTTTAAGGAGAAGAACTCAGCAGCCCTTTTTTCGCCTTCTGCAGCTTGTTAATCTTGCCCTGTATAAAATCTTTCATCTGGGTCTCAAGC
>JANTFN010000099.1 GCA_024763435.1 Thermodesulfobacteriota bacterium
TTGGCCCTTTGAGCTTCCCCCGCATTGACCCCCGGGAAAAAACATGGCATAAGCACGGTAATTGAAAAGAAACACTTGGAGCAAGCCTGTGAATAAAAAATATGGCGCTGTCCTGCTAACCGTGGTTATCCTTTTACTGGTTCCGGCGCAGTTACTGGCCGGGGAGGCCATTTCCAGTGAAAAAAAGGCGGCCATTCTCGAGCTTATGTCTCTGACAAGAACGCGAGACCTCGGACTTGAAATGAAAAAGCGGGTCATCGGCGCCCTGAGGGATTCCTTTCCCAATGTGCCCGCGTCTTACTGGAATACACTAAAAAACCGAATCGACGAAAAAACGCTCCTCAGCACCTTTATTCCCATTTATGACCGCCATCTCTCACTGAAGGACCTCCGGGGCCTGATCGCTTTTTACAAAACACCGGCGGGCCGTCACTATCTTTCCGCCAAGGAAACCTTGGTCCTGGAATCGGTTCAGGAAGGGAAAAAATGGGCCATGGGGTGGATTCTCCAGGTTTTCAGGGAACTGAAGGCCAAGGGCTACAAACCCGCAAAAGGACCCCATACGCGGGCCGTCCCTCCGGTCAAACATCCCCCCGCTGTTGACTCGAAGCCTCATTCGTGATTATGTCTCCCGCATTATGGATGCTACGATCTGGAAAAAGACGCTGCTTGTTTTAAACAGCCTGGACGGAATTCCGTTATCTGCGATGACGGCGTTACGCGCCATGGTAGAAAAAAATGGCGTCACCGCCCTGAAAAACCCGGGGAAAATAGGCTCTCAAGCCGGCATTAAACCCGCCCTGGCGCGAAAAATTACCGCCCTGGCCTGGGAAAAGGCCGCGGAAGAGGAATGGAAGGAAATCCGCGCACACCACCTTGATGTCATCACCCCCGATGATGGGGCCTATCCGGAAAGCCTGCTGACGATTTCTTCTCCCCCTCCCCTGCTCTATGTCAAGGGGTCCCTGATACCTGAAGACAGACAGGCCGTGGCCATTGTCGGCGCCCGAAAGGCCGATTTTCGCGGAAAAGGCATCGCGAAGGCCCTTGCCTTCAGCCTCGCGAAACAGGGCCTTACCGTTGTCAGCGGATTGGCGCGGGGGATTGACACACAGGCACACCTGGGCGCCCTGGCCGGCGGCGGGCGCACCATCGCCGTCCTTGGCTCAGGTTTTTCGCGGTTTTATCCCCCGGAGAACAGGCAAATCGGGGAAAAAATCGCCGGACAGGGGGCCATTATCTCTGAATTTTCCTGCCGTCGGGCACCCGATCCCCGAAACTTTCCCCGCCGCAACCGACTCATCAGCGGGCTCTCACTCGGCGTGGTGGTCGTGCAGGCAACGCGGAGGAGCGGCTCGATGATTACCGCCCGCATGGCCCTCGAGCAGGGGAGAGAGGTCTTTGCCGTCCCCGGCCCTCCCGAATCACCTCTGAGCCACGGCTGTCACGCCTTGATTAAACAGGGCGCGAAACTTGTTGAAACCGTTGATGATATCCTCGAAGAGCTGAACATCGCCCCCATTTCCACAGAACCCCCCGCGCCCGATTCCGAAACGCCGGTCTTGAAGGGGATTTCGAAACGTCTTTACGGGGCGCTGGGGACGCAACCCATGCACCTTGACACCCTCTGTCAGGCCTGTTCCCTTGAAACCAAGGATGTCCTGCCATCCCTCCTCGACATGGAGCTGTCCGGACTGATTGTCCGTCTTCCCGGGGAATTTTACGCACGAAAAATGCCAAAACTGGAGAAACACTGATGAAAAATGCCCTCGTTGTTGTCGAATCACCGACAAAAGCCAAAACCCTTGAGCGGTTTCTCGATAAATCATATAAAATATTAGCTACTTACGGGCATCTGCGCGCCCTGCCAAGCAAGAAGGGGTCGGTCGATGTGGAAAATGATTTTACCCCGAAATATGAAATCATTCCCCAAAAGCAGAAACACATTGATAAAATACGCAGGGCGCTTTCCAAAGCGGACACGCTCTATCTCGCCAGCGATATGGACCGCGAGGGCGAGGCGATTTCCTATCACCTCCTCTCCCTTCTTGACCTTGACAGGGGCAAGAGAACCTCTCCCATCACGGTTCATCGCATTGTTTTTCATGAAATCACAAAAGAGGCCATCCTCGACGCCGTGAAAAACCCCCGAGCCCTCTCAATTCCCCTGGTCAATGCCCAGCAGGCGCGGGTTATACTGGACTACCTCTACGGATTCACGCTCAGCCCCCTTCTCTGGAAAAAGGTGAAGACCGGCTTATCGGCCGGGCGGGTTCAATCGGTTGCCCTTCGGCTTATCTGCGAGAGGGAAAACGAGATTTCAGCCTTCACCGCGAAGGAATACTGGACCATTGAGGCTACGTTTTCCGGCACGAAGGACACAACCCCCTTTAAGGCCCTGCTTGTCTCCGCAGGGGGAGAAAAACTGAAGAAATTTGATATCAAAACCGGTGATCGGGCAACCGAATTGACGGAGGCGCTTCTAAAAAAGGCCTATGCCGTCTCTGACATAACGCATAAGGAAAGCCGAAAAACCCCGCCGCCGCCGTTCATTACAAGTACCCTCCAGCAGGAGGCCTCACGCAAACTCAACCTCTCGCCATCACGGACCATGCGGCTTGCGCAGCAGCTTTATGAGGGAATTGACGTTGGCCAGGGGCCCGAAGGCCTGATTACCTATATGCGAACCGACAGCGTTCACCTGTCAAAACTCGCGCTGCATGACGCGAAAAATATTATTGTCGAAAAATTCGGGAAGGACTACGCGCTGAATCGGGCGCGTGTCTATAAAAACAAGGTCAAAAACGCCCAGGAGGCGCACGAGGCTATACGCCCGACGGACCTTTCCCGAACCCCGGAATCCCTTGTGTCGCGCCTTTCAGCAGATCTTTTGAACCTTTACACCCTTATCTGGAACCGTTGTGTCGCATCCCAGATGGCCCAATCGGTCTGGGACACCCAGACAATTATGATTGCCTCGGAGGACGGCATGGACCAATTCAAGGCAACCGGCAGCGTCCTTCTGTTTCCGGGCTATCTCAAGGTCCTGAACGAAACGCGCCAGGAGACGCTTCTGCCGCCTCTTGAAACAAAAGAGCCCTTGTCCATGCAGGAGCTGAAGCCCCAACAGCATTTTACGCAACCCCCGCCACGCTATACCGAGGCCTCCCTCATCAAAACCCTCGAGGGCTACGGCATCGGCCGCCCCTCTACCTACGCGGGAATCCTGAAAACGCTGCGGGACAGGGACTATGTCCGGCTTATCAGGAAGGCCTTCTTCCCCCAGGAAATCGGTATGATCGTCAGTAAACTCCTCGTGGAGCACTTCTCTACCTATGTCGATTACAACTTCACCGCGCAGCTTGAGGAAAAACTCGACAAAATCGCCAACGACAAAATGCAGTGGAAACCCTTCCTGCGCGACTTCTGGAAAGACTTTTCCCCCCTTGTCGCGAAAAAGGAGAAGGATATTTCGCGCAATGATATCCTGACGGAAAAAACGGATGAGACCTGTCCGGAATGTGGAAAACCCCTGGTCATTCGGCTTGGAAAATTTGGAAAGTTCATTGCCTGCTCCGGGTTCCCCGACTGCCATTACCGGCGCGCCCTGGAAGAAAAAACGGCGGAAGCCCCCGAGGTAACAGACCAGGTCTGCGAAAAATGTGGAAAACCAATGGTTATCAAATCGGGAAGATTCGGGAAGTTCCTGGCCTGCTCCGGATTTCCGGAGTGCAAAAACACCAAATCACTTAAACAGCAGGAAGGAACCGGGGTCCCCTGCCCGGAATGCAAAAAAGGAGAGCTCGTCCCGCGTCGGGGCAGGCGTGGAAAATCCTTTTACAGCTGCAACCGTTACCCGAAATGTAAATTTGCCGTATGGAACAGGCCTATCAATGAATCCTGCCCGGAATGCCATTCACCGTATTTGATTATCAAAAAAACAAAAGCCGGCATCTTCAAATGCTGCCCGGATAAGGAATGCGGTTACAAGACGCCATTTGTGGAAGATACCGCCGAAAAGTCCCAAACACCTTGACAGGCCCACGAAGATATGTTTTACTGCCCAGTCTAAAAGGAGGCTATTTAGATGAAACGCACATTTCAACCGAGTAATACCAAGAGGAAACGGACACACGGATTCCTGGTAAGGATGAGAACCCGATCCGGCAAGGCTGTTATCAACAGGAGACGCGCGAAGGGAAGACACCGATTAGCCGTCTGATATGATACAGGAAGAAAAATTTACAAAGAAAGAGCGCATTGTTAAACGCGCTGATTATTTAAAACGGAATCCAGAAGACCGGGTTGTTCACGCGGCAGGGTACCGGTTTGTCTTCAAACCATCCAATCTGCCCTGCAGCCGACTCGGGATTGTTGTAACGAGAAAAGCTGGAAATGCCGTTTACAGAAACAGGGTTAAGCGTGTCTTGCGGGAGGTTTTCAGAAAAAACAAGGGCCGCATCAACCCGCCGATGGATCTTGTCGTGATACGCAGACACCCCGCCGCTTTCCCAACCTTTGAAAACACACAAAGGCAGTTTGAGATTGCCCTCGCCAGGGCCATGGGACAAGATCGCCGGGAGAAAAAAATCGGGCTCGCACGATGAAAAAAATCGCCATTTGGGCATTATCCTTCTATCACTATTGTATCTCCCCCTTTCTACGCCCCTCCTGCCGTTACTATCCAACCTGCTCACAGTATGCCTGTGAGGCCATTGAGCGGTATGGACTCCTCAAAGGGGGAACCCTTGCCCTGCGAAGACTGCTCCGTTGCCATCCCTTACACCCAGGCGGGTATGACCCCGTTCCATAAATTCAAAATGAGGTACACACGTGGAAAAAAGATTAATTGTATTCATTGCCCTAACCTTTATTGTTCTTCTGCTCTATAATCAAATATTTCCCCCCGCGAAGAAACCGACAGCAAATAAAAAACAGACCACTGAAAGCGTCAAAAAGGCAGCAAAGCCGGCAGCGGTTGCACCGGAAAAATCCGTGGCAAAACCCGCATCATCCGTAAAACCAGCGCCGGTTGTAACCCTGAAAGACACCAAACCCGTGATGGTGGAAACACCCCTCTTCGTTGCCCTGTTTTCACGCTACGGAGGCCGGCTTGTTTCGTGGAAACTTAAGAAATTTAAAGATGTTATGGGCCCTAAGGGGAAACCGGTTGAGTTGATTCGCGCCGCCTTCCCGAACCTCCCCTTTAAGACGGCCCTGCTGCAGAAAAACACCGATATCACAGATGATGCGCCCATGAAGACAGACCGGGAAACACTCGTGCTGCATCCCGGCGATTCTCCGGGAACCCTGACCTTTTCCGGTGAACGGGATGGTGTTCGCATAACCAAACGCTACACCTTTTATCCGGATACCTACAGCGCTGACCTGGACTGGACCCTGGAAAACACGACAGAGCAGAAACTTGTGGGAGACGCGGCGATTTCTCTCATTAATAAACCCCCGGATAAAAAGAAAAAAAGCGGATACGGCCATCACGAATACAGCGCCGATATCCTCAAGGGAAGCAGCGTTGTCAGAGAAGAGCTGAAGAAAATAGAAAAACCCATCCCCGTAGAAGGAAAAATTCGATGGGCCTCGCTCAATGAAAAATTCTTTGTCACCCTCCTCGCGCCGAAAAGCGCGGTCTTCAGTCAGGTCATCTTATACAACAAATCAAAAACTCTGGATGCCGTTATGGAGGCCAACGCCCTGGTCATAGACCCCGCGACCACACAGCATTTTAAATTCCGCATCTATAACGGACCGAAACTTCTCGCTAATCTGCGAAAATTCGGGGAAGACGCGCCAAAAGTCATAGATTACGGGTGGTTCGGAATCATTGCCCGGCCGCTGATGCGGTTCTTAATCTTCACAAACCAGTACACGCATAATTACGGCATCGACATTATCCTGCTCACGATTCTCATCAAAATCGTCTTCTGGCCCCTGACACACAAGAGTTATAAGTCGATGAGTGATATGCAGAAAGTTCAGCCGCTGATGAAAAAATTGAGGGAGAAATACAAAGACGACAAGGAACGACTGAACAAAGAAATAATGGCGCTCTATAAACAACATAAGGTCAATCCGCTCGGGGGCTGTCTGCCGATGGTCCTTCAGATTCCTGTTTTCTTCGCCCTTTACAAGGCCCTGCTCGACTCTGTTGAGCTGCGTCACGCACCCTTTATGTGGTGGATTCAGGACCTGTCCGCTAAGGATCCCTACTATATCACCCCCATTATTATGGGGCTGACCATGCTCATTCAGCAAAAAATGACCCCCACAACCGGGGATCCGAAAATGGCCAAGATGATGCTGCTGATGCCTGTTGTCTTTACCTTTATGTTTCTGAACTTCCCATCCGGCCTGGTCATTTACTGGCTGCTTAACAACGTTCTTTCCATTGGACAGCAGTATTATACCAATCGGAAGCTCGCGTAGGAGATATATCATGTCAGATTTTATAGAAAAAGAAGGCAAGTCTGTTGAGGCCGCCCTGGAAAAGGCCTCGGAGGAATTAGGCGTTCCGCAGGAAGACCTGATTTACGAGATACTTGAGGAAACCGATCGGAGTTTCATCGGAATCGGCATCGGAAAGAAGGTGAAAATTCGCGCCTCCGCTAAATCAACGGATGCCGTCGCCGCAGCTGCCAAAAAAACGCTCACCAACATCCTTGAACTCATGCGCGTCGAAGCCGTTGTTGAGATTAAAGACAGCGGTATCTCCGAC
>JANTFN010000100.1 GCA_024763435.1 Thermodesulfobacteriota bacterium
AAGAGAGATGAAGAGGAGACCCCCGCTCAGGTTTCCGATAGCCCCGGGGATGAATATCTTCTTAAACCAGGTAAGGATTGAAATATCCGCGCCCATCAGCATCCCGAGAAAAACCTCGGAAGTAGAGACGATAACATGGGTAAAGGACAAAATGGCAAGGATGAAAATTGTGGACCAGATGGCAATTATTTTCACTACATGGTCCTTAGACGCCAGCACCAGCCATGTCATGGTGGTGATAATTACACCCGCCCAGAAGGCACTGAAAAATTCAGCCTGATAGGGGCGAGAAACCTTGTAAAGGGCAAGCTGTTTCAGGTGTTCTACCGGCAGAACACCAAGGGAATGGATGCCCCCGAGGGCAACCAGCAGGGTAAATCCGATCGCGCCGAAGAGATTGCCGAAAAGGGTCCAGAACCAGAGTTTTCCAAGTTTTCCGGCCGGCTCCTTGCGCTCAAAGACGGGTGCGACGGGGACAAGAAAATTCTCCGTAAACAACTCACTTCGTGAAAGCTTAAGCAGAATGAACCCTATGGGGAAAATAGCGGCGCCAAGAACAAAGGCGGCCCTGGGTCCCAGAAGATTTGTAAATCCCCCCGTAACCGCCGACATGGCAAGGGCGCCAAAGGTTACATGAAGAGCCCCGATAATCCCCGACATAAACATCTCCAACCAGGTTCGGTTCAGCCGGGTTGTTCCCGCGTCAATCGAATCAATAAAAACGTCGAGGGGGCTTTCCGAGTCCGAACGGCTGGAGGTTTTCCTGATCGTGTTGATGGCCTGCTCAAACGCGTCTCGATGCTGGGTTTCATCCTCCAGAATTCGTCGGATAACCGCGCACACGGCGGGATCGTCTATATCAAGAAGGTCATTTTTGTATTCAACAATAGCCTGTTTTTCCAGGACATAATTCAAGCGCAGGAGGTCCCCACCCTGCTTCAGGTCTTCCATTATTTTAAGAATTTTATCTTCAGACACCTTTTGAAAGGAGACGGGCGTCCCGCCCAGACGTTCAATTTGACCGGCAAGAAACCGCGCGTGTTCACCTTCCTCGGCGGCGGTTGTTTTCAGCAGCAGGGATAAGTCCAGGTCTTCCAGCCTTTCCGCGACAGCCGTATAAATTTTGGTTGCCGTAATCTCAGCCGTGAGGTGTTCATTGAGCCGCGCGATAAGGTCCTGCTGGTTCATGATGGGTCCCCTTCTTCTTTGATAGAAATAATTTTTCGGTAAAAACTTTCCACAACCCTGGCCTGTTGATCTAACCTGAACTCCCGGGTCGCATGCGCCTTTGCCTTTTCCCCCAGGTCCTGCCGTTTTTCCGCTTCCGTGGCCATTTGAAAGATAGCCTGAGCGAGGTTTTCCGGCGTGTCCTCGACTACCAGACCGGCTGTGCCGTCCGCTACAAGTTCGGGAAGCATCCCGCGCTTTGCAACAATAACCGGCAGCCCAAGGACCATCGCCTCTCTCAGGGCACGGGCCGTGCCGTCGGATCCCGGTGTTAGAAAGGCAAAACAATCCATGGCGGCGAGGGTATCAAAATAATCATCCATACGATAACCCGCAAGGATGACCCGGCCCTCGAGGTGAAATTTCCTGATGGGGGCCTCGACACTTTCCCTGATTTCCCCACTTCTTCCGACAAGGAGGAGGCGTAGGTTGGGGAGTTTATCCCTGAGCAGATGAACGGCTTCGATCAGCCGGTCGGTCCCCCGGTATTTCTGAAAACGCGCCACGTTTCCAACGACAAAGGCATTCTCCGGCAGGCCAAAGACCGACCGCATGTCGTGATAAGACCGATGAAATTCAGGACGGGCCAGATCCAGGGCGGGGTTGGCAATCACCATTTTGTTCATGGGAAAGTTAAAGCGTTCCCGAATCAGGTTAAAAGATCGCTGAGAAAAGGTTATGAGCCCATCCGTAAAGCGGGTCAGGAGAAATTTGTTGGCGAAGGCGGGGGCCAGGGAATCGCGTTTGTGGTCCATCCGGAGGATCGGGGGTTTTCGTCTGGAGATCCTGGCGGCAACCCCTCCAAGAAGATGGTCGTGGGATCGGTGGACCTGAATAAGATCAAATTCACGGGTATCAATAAAAGCGGGGAGATGCCGGAGGTCGTGGACCATACCCGGAATAGCCGCCATATTATTCCACTTCAAAACGTGGTTAAGGCGAAACCGGGTAACAGGGGCCAGGGGATAGGTGCTGATATAAGCGTGAATACACCGATCCGAGGGTTCGGGCGGCATCCCGTAGGCAAATGTTATGGTATGACCGCGGCCCTTAAGGACCTTCATAAGATTCAGAACGGGTTCGATGGGACCGGTCCATTTCCAGTCGCTGTACAGATTCAGGATGTTCATTCAGTGTCCCTGATGGCCTTGACGATCGTCGTGGCATCATGGCTCTTGGGATCTCCGACAATCGCGATTTTTCCGCCGTAGCCCAGGACAATATCCCGCTCCGGGAGGGTCTCCGCTGTGTAGTCTGTCCCTTTCGCGTGAATGTGGGGTTTCAGATACGCAAGCAGGGATTTAACGGTGTCTTCCGTAAACAGCGTAACAAAATCCACCCCTTCAAGGGCCGCGATAATCTCCACGCGCTCTTCACCGGGGATAAGCGGACGCCCTTTCCCCTTTAAGCGCCGCGCGGAATCATCGCTGTTAACGGCAACAACGAGGATGTCTCCCAGGGCCCCAGCCCCTTTCAGGCACCGAACGTGACCGACATGTAAAACATCAAAACACCCATTGGTAAAAACAATGGTTTTCCCTTCGTCCTTCAGCTTTTCCAGCTCGCCCTTTAAGATGGCGTAATCAAGAATGATCCGGGCCATGCGTGATCAACTCGCTTCGAATAAAGGTTAGAAGTTCGTCCGGCGACAGAGTCGCCGCCCCCGGTTTCATGACAACAATTCCCCCGCTGAAGTTCGCGAGATGCGCGGCATCCCTGTAAGACGCGCCGCAGACCTTTGCCAGGGTCAACACCGACGCGACCGTATCTCCCGCTCCCGTTACGTCGATAATTTCATTCGAACCGGCGATGGGAATCCGGGTCGTTTCTCCCCCTTTTTCAAACAGCGCCATCCCTCGGTTTCCCATCGTAATAATCAGGGCTTCCAGATCAAGCGACGCCAATAATTCCTCACCGACAGTCCGGAGATCTGTTTCACTGTCAATGTTCCTGCCCGCGGCCCGTTGCGCCTCCGATTGATTGGGGGTCATGACGTGCGCCCCGGCAAACGCCCTGATACGATATCGTGAATCCACGACGGTAAAATGGTTCTTTGCCACCTCCTTCAGGGTCTTCAGGATACCCGGACTGATAAGGTCATAGCCATAATCTGAAATGATAAACGCGTCAACCGTGTCTTTCAGCGCCTCGATATGGTCCAGAATACGCCTCTCGATGGCTTCGGGAAAAGGGCCAAGGACCTCCTTGTCAATACGAATAACCTGCTGTTTAGAGGTGTGATCATCCCCGGCCAGGATACGCATCTTCGTGGTTGTCGGAAAATCACGGGTCTTTTCAATGAAATCCGTCGAAATCTTCTTTTCCTGAAAGATATCGAGAAGGGTTTCCCCGGCGGCATCCACCCCGAGACGGCTGACCGGCGTCACCCGGCACCCCAGGGCGGCAAGGTTGAGAATGGTATTTCCGGCACTACCCGGGAGAATGGCCTCGCCATCATGACGGACAACAAGAACCGGGGCCTCCCGGGACAGTTTCAGGGGTTTTCCATAAACATAGTGGTCCGCGACGATATCTCCAATCACAGCTATATGGGGGGAGGAAAAACGTGAAATGATTTCCTCATAGTGTTTCAGTTGTTCCTGTGTCATCTATTTATACTCCAAAAAGGCCTTCTGGGCGCACGTTTAGGCCAATTCTGTCAAAGTAATAATTTTTTGGGGACGGGTTCAATGAGGATCCACTCTGGACAGGCATTCAACAAAATTCTCTGGCAAACGGACAAGCTTACCCGTATCATTGGTGCAGACATGCTTGGTATAGCCCTGGGCAAGAAGCTGATCCCGGTCATCATGAATAATCCTGTAATCGAACACAAGGGTTTTCTTTTTCAATTCCCGAAGGGTTGTTTCAATTCGAATGGTTTCATCATATCTTGCCGGCGCCTTGTATCGGCAGTGCGCATCCGCGACCATAAGCCTGAAGCCGGCCTCTTCAAGCGCGGCGTAACTGAATCCCGTTCGCCTGCAATACTCGGCCCGCCCCATTTCAAACCAGACAAGGTAGTTGGCGTAATAGACAACGCCCATCTGGTCTGTCTCTGCATATCTTACACGCAGATGAATAGAAACAACAGGATAAGACACTACAGCCCCCGATAAGCTTCCGGCCTTAGCATATTCTTATCCCTTCGGTTGATCACCTCGCGGATAAGCGCAAGAATTTCCTCTTTTCCTTCCGGAAGCCAGACCTGCACGGGAAGATAATTCGAGGCGTGGTTTGAGGAGAAAAAACAGTGAGTTACATCCATATTCGCGATAATATTCTCCAGCTCCTCCAACATTTCAAAGGGCGTGGGCAATTCAAACATCCCCTTTTCATAGTCCTCGCACAACGGCGCCGGGGGCACCAGCATCAGAGAAAGCGCGGCAGCGAACTCCGGATCCATCCGGCTGAGGACCTTCCCTGTGTCGACGGCGTGAACCTGTGACAACGCCTTTCCGCCAAGCCCCAGAATAACGGTAACGGAAAGGGCAATCCCCGCTTTATGAACCCCTTCTGCCGCCGCAACCATTTTGTCAACCGTATCCCCCTTGTGGACACGCCTCAGAATTTCGTCGTTCCCTGATTCGAGACCAATATAAATGATTTCAAGACCGAGAGCCTTCAAGGCGGCAAGGTCGTCAGGGGATTTTTTTAAAATAGATTTGGCATTGCCGTAAACACCAATCCGTTCAACAGACGGAAGGGCCTGATGAATCATCTCCATGATTTTAAGAAGTTTTTTCTGGGGAACAATCAGGGCATCTCCATCCGCGAGGAAAACCCTGCGAATATTACCGGCAAAGGCCCGCGCCTCCTTCAGGTCTTCCGCGATTTCCTCAAGGGATTTTATCCGGAACTTTTTGTCTTTATAGACAGAGCAAAAGCTGCACCGGTTATGGGAACACCCCACGGTAATCTGCAAAATAAAACTTCGCGCCTCGCTTGGCGGCCTGTAGATAGCCCCGACGTATGGCATTGGTGTGTCACGCTCCTGTTTAATGAATTGATGATTAATCGAATCTGAAAACCAGCTCGTCCGGCTTTCCCATATTAAATTTAGCCCGAACCGTTCTTTCCAGGTAATCCCTGTTATGATGGATCATAAAAATTTCATGGACCAGAACCTGATTCTTGCTGTCAAGGGCCGTGATATTCTGCCGCAACTGGCTTTCAACCTGCAACATGTGACGATAGGCTATCCAGCCTTTGTCCCCAAACACTGTAAACCACAGGGAAACACACGTTACCAGCGCCAGAATAACAATGAGAAGCGCCATCCCCCGAGATTTTTCTTTCATCCGTCCCACCTTTCTAAGCCTCCGCTATTTTATAGCATACACACCACCTATTGTGAAGATGCGGTTTTTTAGTACCCCTTCGCGCGCTGCCGAACCCGGTGCGGTGCTTCAAACGCGCCGTACAACGCGTCAAGGGCGGCGTCGATATACTGAGATGCGACAACACAGGAAACACTCGAAATTGACGTGCTGATAGCAAGGGAATTAATTCCGGAAGCAGCAAGGGCAGAAAACATGGCCCCCGAAATACGAGGTTTTTCCCTGAAGTGCGGGCCAAAGACACTGACCACAGAAACATCCGGGACATAAGTAACAACCTTGGCGCCTACCTCGGCCTTCACCGACTCAAGTGCCGTCAGGGCCCTTTCCAGGTCTCCCTCATCGATGCAGAATGTAAAGTTGGAAAACCCGTCAAGGTCCGTGCTCTCAACCAGGAATTCGATATTGACACTCTGCCTTCCGAGACTTCCCAGAATAAGACCAGCCGCGTCTGCCCTGTCCGGAATCGAGAGAAGTTTAACAATCGCCCGTCCCGCGCTTTCCATAATCCCGCCGACTTTAATCTTTTCCTCCATCCTGTCTACTCCCCCAATAACCATGCGAAACGCTCCGGAACCAGTCCGGGTCTATTCCCACTTTCTTTGATCATCGATCTTTTTGTGTCGGTCAAAGATGGCCCCGCGTACAACAAACTCCACATCTCCTTTTACATTCAGCGTCTCCTTGATGGCACGCTCAAGTTTCGCACGCAGGATATCCCTGTTAACCGCTTCATCTCGGAGTTCGAGTTTAAAGGTCATCTGGTCCAGATATCCCAAGCGTGAAATCACAACCTGGTACTTATCTATTTCCGGAAATTTCGAGATAATTTCATCTGTCTGCCAGGGATGAATAAACGTCCCTTTGACCTTGGTCACCTGGTCGGTCCTTCCAAGGATACGCCCCAGTTTTGGGGAAGTCCGTCCGCACACGCAATCATCCGGCCTGAAAAAAGAGAGATCGCCCGTCGCGTAGCGAATCATGGGATACGTCCTGTTGAA
>JANTFN010000101.1 GCA_024763435.1 Thermodesulfobacteriota bacterium
CCTAATGGACGCATTATATTGATCCGATTTATCCGGAGCAATCGTATGTTAGACATATTTTCAGAAAAATTCGAAGTTTCTGAAAACCTGGTCTACTGTTATGTGAAGGCTGTGATTAACACCTCTTCTCAAATCCTTGAACTTTACCTCGGTGATGATTTTATTTCTTCCTTCTCCTATGAAATCCCGCAAAACTGACACATCTTTAATCCCCAAAGGTAAACGATGTCTTGGCACAATTTACCTTTAAACTCGGGTTAACGATGTTATGGCATATATCATTTAACCTTCTACCTTCTGACTTAATCAGCAACAGGGTAAAATAGGGGGGATGATGGTCCTTGTATCGCCTGATATCCGTGATGATTTCCTCGCCTGCCAATCCGCACTGGCTGATGCCGATGGTATGGTCCACGAGGTTCAGCTCTTCAAGGGTTGCCAGGATATGGTCGAAGTTTTTGTAGGTTTTAAGCATGACGATATTATCCGCTTTCCCCACGGCTTTCCTCAGGGCCTCGCCGCCCTGGGTCCCGGAAAGGACAAGCAGGGATTCTTCCCCTTCGACAAGCGGTATCATCAAGCGGGAAGCGGCTGCCTGGTAAGAGGTAATTCCCGGAATGGTTTTTATGGTGATATCTGGTTCAAGGGCTATCAGTGTTTTGGCCAGGTAACTAAAGGTGGAGTATGTTAAAGGGTCTCCAAGGGTCAAAAAAGCGGCATTTTTCCCCTGATTCAGGACACGAAGAACGGTTTCGGCATTTTCCCGTCTTGCCTGTTGCCGCGTCGCTTGATGGGTTGTCATTTTAAAGGGAAGGGGAATGACCTCCGCCGCGGGCGGGATATAGGTCTTCGCGATTTCATAGGCCACGCTGTAATCGTTTTTTGTGGATGCCGCAGAGAACACAATATCCAGTTCCCCGAGAATTTTTGCTGCCTTGACCGTCATCAGTTCCGGATCACCCGGCCCCACGCCGATACCATAGAATATTCCAAATTCTTTTTTCATCTGTCCTGATTTCCTTTTCTTTTTATAAGCTTCAAGGCCTTTTCCAGGATTTTAAAACCTTGTGGCCCCGTAACGATATGGTTGGGAAAGAAATTCCCTTTTATTGTCTTCATAATCCCAAGGCCCGCAACCGCGGAGATATAGGGATAATATGAATCATTCGTTGAAACATCTTTTATTTTAAAGGGGTTAACATCCGGAAGGTCAAGCCCGACAAACAGGCTGTAGGCGATATTTTTTCGCCGAACAGGTTTATCCGGGAAAAACCGGCGGGCCCGAATGTCTCCAAACACCCCCTGAGCCACGGCCGTTTCGATAAAGGCCGCGGGCAGCCAGCGGTAATTAACGTCTTTAAAATCACCATAGAGGTGTTTCCCTTTCTTTTTTCTTGCCGCGATGTGGCGGGGGTTCGGTGTCGTAAAGGGAATTCCCGTCATCTTGATAAACATCTCCGCAAACCGGGCGCGCGAGAGGAACTTGTCATGGGTCAGGGCGGTTACATCGTTAAAAATATCGGGATAAAGAAACCGCCCAATCTGATAGATACCAATCGTGAGCCGTGGGGTAGGACGCGAGACAATCATTTCGTCGATGATATAGACCTGTCTGTCCTGGACCGCTTTGAGGGCATCAAACCCGGCTTCTTCATAAATTCGCCTCTTTGAAATTCGGTTCATGGCCCCCCGCTGCGCCAGAAAGACATCAACGTCATGGGCGTGAGAAAGAATCCGCTCCTTCCCGTATGCCGCGATATTGGTTTTCCTCACAGCCATCGCGTCCGCGGCCACATTGATGCCGCCCGCTGACTTGAGGGCAAAGAGGGCGATAGAAGAGGGCGCGAAGGTCTTCATCCTGGAATGAATAGATTCAAAATAGACCCGCTTCCGCTTGTTCTCCGGGATAAGGGACACTTTTTGCGAGATGATATTCAGCGCCTCTTTGAAATGGTGAATCATACTGTCCACCGCCTCCGCCCGTCCCGTCAGAATACCCAGGGTTTTCCAGTAGCCAAACATCTCTTGAATACTTCGGGGCTGCAGGGAAACCACGGTGATGCCGGCTTTTCGCAGTTTCTGAATCAACTGGGGGTACCCCCGAGCGATCATGGGACGAATCAGGACAAGATCGGGATGCGCCCCTAAAAACCGCTCCGCGTCGTCGTGATAACTGAATACGGGTTTACGCGTTGCCTCCGGCGGATAGGCCTCGTGACGGGAGACGCCGATTATTTCCCTGTTCAGGCCAAGGGCAAAGAGATTTTCCGTATGCGCCCCGTAGAGGGAGATGATGCGTTTGTAAGGGGGAGAAACCGGGACAGATTTTCCGGCGGCGTCTTTTATCATCGTGGCATGAGCGATTCCAGACATCCCCCCGACCCAGAATAAAAGAGTTATGGCGTATATTAAAAATCGCTTCATAGCGTGCTTTCTTTTTGAAAAATAACCTGTTTGCCCGTTGATAAGGGGTGGTTGATAATTTTTCCTTTAATCCCGAAGGTTGTTTCTATCGTTTCCTCACGAAGAACCTTTTCGGTTTCCCCATGCGCGAAGACACGGCCTTCAACCATGAAAATCATCCGGTCACAGTACATGGCGGCAAGGTTCAGGTCGTGGAAGACCCCGATAGCAGTTTTCCCCGCCCGGACGCGTCGCGCAACCCGGTCGAGGGCGTGAAGCGTGTGATGAATGTCCATATTGGAGGTTGCCTCGTCCAGCAGGAGC
Source organism: Thermodesulfobacteriota bacterium (assembly GCA_024763435.1). Taxonomy (GTDB): domain Bacteria; phylum Desulfobacterota; class S145-22; order S145-22; family S145-22; genus JANTFN01. The sequence goes on from JANTFN010000101.1 coordinate 2,728, forward strand.
AGGGGGGTATCCTGCGCCAGGGCACGGGCGAACACAACCCGCTGTTTTTCGCCGCCGCTCAACGCGAGAACCGAACGTTCCTCCAATGCGGCAACCCCCATTTCTTCCATAACGGTATCCCCTTGCCGTGTCTCTTCCCGGCTGGGGGCGGCAAATCTGGGGAGGTAGGGGTAGCGTCCCATCATCACGATTTCCCGCACGGAGAAATCAAAATTTATTGTAAAATCCTGTGGAACCAGCGCCATTTTCCTGGCCAGGTGACGTCTGGAATAGCTTGAAATCTCGCGGCCGTCAAAAATGATACGGCCTTCATGGGCCCGATAGTATCCCATCATCAGCATCAGCAGGGTGGTCTTGCCGCATCCGTTGGGACCGACGATACCATAGAAGTGCCCGGGATCTATCTTTAAATCCAGCCCGTTTATGACGGTGTGTTTTCCAAAGGCAAAGTGAAGCCCCCCAATGTTAAAAACCGGATTATCCATGAATCATCACCCGCCGATTCTTTCTGAAGATGTAGCAGAAAACGGGCCCTCCAATGATGGCGGTTAAAACCCCGATGGGAATCTCGTGAGGTAACACCGCCCGCGTTATCGTATCGGCAAAAAGCAAAAGAATGCCTCCCAGCAGCGCCGAGGTGGGGAGCAGAATTCGATTGTCCGAACCCACGACAAAGCGCATCAGGTGAGGAATGACCAGTCCGACGAAGCCGATGATACCGGATACGGCCACGCAGACCGAGGCAATCAGGGAAGCCGCCACAAGCAGCGCCACGCGAGTTCGGTTGGCGTGGACTCCGAGAGACATGGCAATCCGGTCGCCCAGGGCCATGGCATTCAGGTCGCGGGCAAAGTAGAGGCAAAACAGACCACCTGCCGTCACGATGCCAAGGGTCAAAGAGACATCGAGCCACGTGCGTGAATTAAAGCTGCCGAGAAGCCAGAAGATAATCACACTGACCTGCTCATCGGCCACATATTTAATGAAACTGATGCCCGCGGACAAAATGGTTGCCACGATAATTCCCGACAGAATCAGGTTGTTGGAGGCAATTCGCCCCTCAAATGAGGAGATGGACAACACGAACAGCAGGGTCAGCAACGCCCCGGCGAAGGCAAAAAGGGGGACCGTATAAACGCCGAGGAGGGGAATCTCCATCAGGAGGGCCATGGCGGCCCCAAACGCGGCGCCCGCTGAAACGCCGAGGGTATAGGGATCGGCGAGGGGATTCAGCAGGATTCCCTGAAAAACTACTCCGGAAATGGAGAGACCACATCCCACGATGGCAGCGGTGAGGATGCGCGGCAGGCGGACATCCCAGATCACGTAGGGAAATACCTTGTCGAGTCCGTCGAGAAGTTGAGTATTCCCAGTTAAATGGGAGAAGATAACCTTAAGAACGGCAAGGGGCGCAATTCGGATATATCCCATGCCTGTCGAAAGAAATACGACTAACAGCAGAAGCAACCCAAGTACTAAAAAAATAAAGACGCCCCGATGGTGACGCGAGGCGTCTCTTGCAGAATTACTCATCGTTCCTAAAATTCAATCCCGTTATCCTTTGCGGCATCCCTGATGTGCTGAACATAGAGCCGCGCCCATGCACGATTTTCTCCAAGGCCATGGAGAATCGGGGTAACATGGATCCCTGCCTTCTTGAAGGTGTTTTTCCAGGAATCACTGTCGTCTCCCGCCATATCGTTATTGGCATGATCGCCCGCGACCACCATCAGGGGTTTTAAAACGATTTTACTGATTTTTGTGTGTTTTACCAGGGTCACGACATCATCGAGGGAGGGAAATCCTTCCACCGTTCCGATAAATATCTTCACCCCGGGGTAGGTCCGGCGCATGACCTGTTGAAATTCCGCGTAGATCCCCGTGCTGAAGAATTCATTGCCATGTCCCATATAAACCAGAGCGGCGTTGTGTTCTTTCGCGAGGGCGACATCAGCCTTCAGGGTCTTGGCCGCGATTTCCATATCCTTATGATAATCGTGGACCGGTCCATGTGTTCCCAGCGCGGGCCGCCCGATAACCAGTTTCGAGAAAGGCATATACTTGGCCTTGATGGTATGAATGGTGTTCAGTCCGTGGACATAGGCACTGAGATCCGCGAATTCCTCACCTGAATAGACATGGGTTGGCTGGACAATAATGGTTCGATAACCCTCGTCCTGCAGGTCCGCGATGGTCGCCAGCGGCCCCTTGATATAGAGGAATTCTGCCATATCATTCTTGTGCGCTTTCAAAAAGGCGGTGTCATGCCGGCGCTTGTGCCAGATTTTTCGGATAATGTTCGAGGTAAAGGCCACGCGTACTGTCACATTCGGAAAATCTTTTTTCACCTCGCCCTGGATAGTGGTTATCGCCTTCAGGGCGGAGAGATAAGTCGTCCCGAAATTCGCCAGAACAATGGCTTTTTTATTTTCCTGTTTTCCCATGGCAAATCCTGTCGTAACAGTTGCTAACCCTATCACAGTTGCCAGAAAGATTAAACCTGCTTTTTTAATCAATTTACTGCCTCCTCTCTATTAGAAATCGATTTGTGATCTCAAGCCGAAGATATAAATGTCACTGGCCTGAGAATTTCCGCCGGCGTTTTGGACCCATTGAAAGTCGCCTGTCAGGGCAAACCGCTCGTGCAATTGAAGACGATAGTAGGCCTCCACGTAATGTTCGTCACCTGTATGGTCATTGGCCCGTTCATAATCACTCGTCAGCATAACCTGCCCGTAGGCCAGCCCCACAGCGTCATCTTTGCGCTTCCAGTATGCCCCGGATACCTGAACCCCGGCAGACCAGACCTGATTGAACGGGAGCATCTCCCAGTGGTCATTGCTCCAGGACGACAGGTCGTTATCCGTATAGCTGTAGCGGAGGAAGGCGATGATGTTGTCGTTCAATTCCTGGTCGAAACTCACGCCAAATCCCGTCTGATTCTCGTCCGCGTGGGGATCCTTGTAGGAATCGGAGGCCAAACCCAATTTGCTGTTTTTGAGGTGATTCCGGCCGTCTAACCAGGCGTAGAACCGGTAATTGCCCTGGCGTCCCTTGAGCTTCGGACGGAAATTGACCTGCGCGGCGCCAAATCCATGGGAGAAGAGATTCTCCCAGTTGTCGCCTTCTACCGAGGCGCCCACCACCCGAAATTCCAGCCAGTCAACAGGGGCTGCCTTGACCATGAAGGCGGGGCAGTAAAAATTGTCCGGCTCCGGAACGGTCAGACCCATGCTTTTGACGAAGATGTTGGAGAGAAACTGGGTGGTTTCATCTCCCGCCGCCTCGTTTTCATCAAACAGGACACTCACGTCCATCTTTCCGGCATTGAGGGTAACCTTGTCTTTCAGAAAACTGAATTCGTAGTAGGCCTCGGAGACTGTTAAATCCATCTGCTTGTTGCGGTTGGCGGTGGCATATGAGTCGTAGTTTGGAACGCTGAAACTGGGGACATCGTCGTTTAAGCCCTCTCCGTCTCCTCCTTCGAGGTGGACAAAGAAACTGCCGTATCCCCCGAAGTGGGTGGCCACTCCCAGGTCAAAGGTGAAGGCCCCATCGGTGGAATCCCCGTTGTCCATATTGGAGGTGCCCTGGACAACGCCGGTGACATCTCCGGAGAGTTCGATATGACCCAGGGCCTCTTTAAGGCCTTCAATGGCCTTGAAATCCTTGTCCCGGGCCGCAAGGATCTCTTTCTGTTTTGTCATGTCCTTTTTCTGTGACGCTAATTCTGCTTTTTGTGCCTTGAGGACCTTTTCATAGGATTGAATCAGGTTGTTCTGTTTTTCGATCAATCCCTGCTGCCGTGTGAGCTG
>JANTFN010000102.1 GCA_024763435.1 Thermodesulfobacteriota bacterium
TTTCCGGATTTTTAACCGGCGAAACAACCCCTTCAAAATACCTGACAGGACGAATGCAGGTATAAAGATCAAACCGCTTCCTGAGCGCCACATTGAGGCTTCGAAAGCCCCCGGCAACCGGCGTGGTCAGAGGACCCTTGATGGCAACATGGTGACGTTTTATTTCTTCGAGCGTTTCCGCGGGAAGCGGGTTTCCCGTTTTTTCAGAAGCCTTTTCGCCCGCGAGAATCTCTTTCCAGAAAACTTTCCTGCTTCCCCCATATACAACCCGAACCGCTTCATCCATGACATACTTCGCCGCCGGCCAGATATCCCGCCCTACGCCATCGCCCTCAATATACGGAATAACGGGATCATTCGGAATGACAAAAGACCCGTTATCTGTTTTCTCTATCAATGTTCCTTTCATAAATTCTCTCTTTTTATTCTGGTTAAAGGGTGATGAAAAAGCCAAAAGAATTTACGGACACTTGGCTTCCCATAAAAATGATGGCTTAAACAATCGCTGTTATTTTCAGGTGCCGATGGAAAAATCCCCGTGTTTCAGGATATGGGGCACAAGCCCGCCATCTCTCAGGATACGTGTCATAACAGGGGGAAGTGGTGAAAAGGCAATCTTCAGCTTTCGGGTTTTATCCTCGATCAGGCCCTTCTCAAGATCAATGGCAAGGATATCTCCCTCCGCAATACCCGATGTATCACAAATAATAACGGGGAGTCCCACATTGATGCAGTTCCTGAAAAAAATCCTCGCGATGGACCTGGCAATAACGGCACTTACCCCGGCCAGTTTAATAATCGTGGGGGCATGCTCTCGGCTGGATCCCTGGCCAAAGTTTCTGCCTCCCACCACAATGTCTCCCGGCTGGACATTTTTCGCAAAATCCTCCCGGGCGTCTTCGAGGACATGTTTCGCGAGTTCGTTCAAATTGGACCTCAGATGAAAATACCGCCCCGGCGCAATGTGGTCCGTACTGATCCCATCCCCGAACAGCCACGCCCGTCCTTCAAATTCAACGCCGCGCCCTCTCACAGGAATTTCCTCGGGTCGGCAATCTTCCCTTCAATGGCCGTTGCCGCGGCCGTCAGGGGAGAGGCAAGGTAGATTTCAGCATTGGGGTTTCCCATGCGTCCCTTGAAATTCCGGTTCTGCGTGGACAAACACCGCTCCCCGTCGCCAAGCGCCCCCGCGTGAACCCCGACACAGGGCCCACACCCCGGCGTGACAAAGGTCGCACCCGCGGCAAGGAAAACCTCCAGCAGGTTCTTTTCCATCAGGGCCTTCAGCACACGCCGAGAAGAGGGGACAATCAACAACCGTGTGCCGGGATGCCGCTGTCTTCCCTGTAATATTTTTGCCGCAGCAGCAAAATCGGACACCCTTCCGTTGGTGCAGGTCCCGATAACAACCTGCTGCACCGGACCCTTCGGAACTTCCGGCGCATCCACGGGAAATACATTATCCACGGTGTGGGGGCAGGCAACCTGAGGGACAATCGTGTCAAGGTCAACCGCTATCTCCCGCGCGTAAACAGCATCCTCATCGGGGGTTACAGGCACATAAGCCTCTTCCCTGCCCTGATCTTCAAGATACGCCCGCGTTATTTCATCCGACGGGAAAAGACCGCATTTCGCGCCAGACTCCACCGCCATGTTGGCTATGGTGAGGCGGCTTTCCATATCCAGCCCTTCCAGGCCACTCCCCCCGAATTCGAGGGCCTGATAGTTCGCGCCATCCGCCCCCAGTTTACCAATAAGGGTAAGAATGACGTCCTTTCCCGAAATACCTTCCTGAAGGATACCCCGCAGGAGAATATGAATTGTTTCGGGAACCCGCAGCCAGGTCTTTCCAAGGGCCATAGCCACCGCGACATCAGTGGAACCCATGCCGGTGGCATACGCCCCGAACGCTCCGGCGGTACAGGTATGAGAATCCGCCCCGAACAGGACCTGCGCCGGGGCAATGTGCCGCTCCGCAACAAGCTGATGGCACACACCGTCTCCCACTTCATTCAAAATCGCGCCTGTTTTCTCGCAGAATTCCCGTAAGAAGTGATGGTCGTTCGACAGCTCCCTGCGGGGGCTGGGCGCCGCGTGATCCAGGAAAACAAGGCACCGCGCGGGGTCTTTCAGGTGATCTTTTCCGAGGGCTTCAAACTGTCGCACCGTCAACGGACCAGTCCCATCCTGCATAAGGGTCCAGTCCACATGCGCCAGGATAAACTGGCCGGGCTTTACCCCCTTTCCCTCATGGCGTGACAGGATTTTTTCAGCAAGTGTCTGCCCCATGACGTTATTCTATCCCGTCTATCTTGACCAGATCCTCAAACCGGATATCACATCCGACAACCCCCTTGAGTTCTTCCTCGTCACAACAGATAGGGGCGGAAACCGTCAGGCAAAGGGCGCCTGTGATAGCCGAGGTATAAAGATCCGTCACATAAATCTTCCCGCTTTTTATAGGTTCGATAAACCAGTCCCGGCCTACATATTCCTCGTGAAGGCCAACACGACCATACTTGGCGCGGTCGACAATCTGGGTGATATTCTTTGTAACCTTAAAGCCGTTCCTGTCTACCACATAGGCAAACTGGATGAACGGATTGTCCTCGACAAACCACGTCAGCACCGGTTCTATCCTCTCCGGATCCATGGATTGGATCTCTTCGAGCTCCGCGACCTCCAGGATCAAATGTGCCGCCATCTCGTGTGCGCGCTGTTTTATCTGATCAAAATCGGACACAAAATACTCTGGCAGATATTTTCGGGCCAGCTTCGCCATTTCATCATTGGAGATGTCGGTTGTCCGCCCTTTTTCATACTGGGCCGTCACCCATTTATAGAGTCTGGCGGCACCCGGATTTCGTTTATCCACCTTTCGGCCTTCGGGGAGAATAAGGTAGGAATTTATCCAGTGAACGACACCTGCCACACCAGATTTTTCATTTATCATCACGCCAAGGGGGCGATCCAGTATCTTTGCCGTATCAAAAATATTGTAAATCTCTTCATTTTTATAGATACCATCCGCGTGAATCCCCGCGCGGGTGACATTAAACTCCGCGCCCACAAACGGCTGATTTTTAGGGATGGCCTCTCCGACTTCGTGCTCAAAATAATTTCTTATCTCGGTAATAACCCGCGTATCCACCCCCTCACTGCTGCCGGTAAGGCTGATATATTCAACAACTAGCGCCTCAATCGGGGTATTACCGGTACGTTCTCCAATCCCGAGGAGGGACCCGTTGACCGCCCCGCAGCCATAGAGCCATGCCGTTACCGAATTGATAATCGCCTTGTAGAAATCGTTGTGGCCATGCCATTCAAGCTGCGCCGGCGGCACACCCGCGTCACGGACCATCGCCTGTATCAGCTTGGGAACGGAACGCGGCAGGGCCGTTCCGGGATACGGCGCGCCATACCCCATCGTATCCGCCAGGCGTATCTTGATCGGGATGCCGCTTTCCTCCGAAAGCCGCATCAATTCAATTGCAAACGGGACGCAGAACCCGTAGGTATCCGCCCGCGTAAAATCCTCAAAATGGCAGCGGGGGCGAATTCCTTCTGACAGGGCCTTTTTCACGACCCGGAGGTATCCGTCCATTGCCTTTTTACGGTCCTTTTTCAACTTCATGAAGATGTGATAATCAGACACCGAGGTCAGGATCCCCGTTTCCTTGAGCTCCATCTCTTTAACCAGTGCGAAGTCCTTCACATTCGCCCTGATCCAGCCGGTTATTTCCGGATAGCGGTATCCCCGCTCCCGGCATTTTTGAACCACTTCCCGGTCCTTGTCGCTATACAGAAAAAACTCACTCTGGCGGATGACACCCGTCGCGCCGCCAAGCCGGTGCAGCATGTCAAACAAATCAACAATCTGCTGAACCTTGTAAGGCGCACGCGACTGCTGTCCATCGCGAAACGTGGTATCCGTAATAAAAATCTCATCCGGGGGATTGGGTGCCTCAATGTTATAATCGAAGACTGTTTTGCATATTTCGGTATAAGGGAAGATATCTCTGTAGAGATTCGGCGTTTCCACATTCCGAAGTTTGAAGTTGCCTGGGACATCCACCCCTATTTTCAAAAATCCTTTTTTCACCATGCTTATTTCCCCCTTTTAACCTTGTTTAATTAGATGAGATTGCCCGTTATGTCAAGAGACAACGGCTTCCTTTACCTTCGTTATGGCGTCGTATTACAAATTTTTCCAGCATCCAGGGGTAAGAATAAAAGCATCCCATGTCCCCGCTTCGGCTTAAAAAACGAGTTTATTTCCCCTGGCATCGCGGGGGAGCATCCGTATGATTTGATTCAACCGTGGATTTGAGGCAACCAGCCCGGTCCCGGGTCTCATATAGAGCGTTCCTTTCGCGGTCATGGCATTTGTAAAAGGGTCAATCCAGAGCGACGCCTCGCCCTCCAGGGCCAGGTCATCCCCCGTAAAATGAATTTTATTGAACACGAGAACAGACCTTTCCAGGGAAAATCCGAAGGAGCCTTTTTTAAAGGACAGGGTCACCGGACCCAGGGGGGTCGATCTTACACGTATCCGGACAGCCGTTACTCGGACACGCCCGGTTCCCGAGACAGCACCACGCGTCTTTTGGGGATCAACGGTCAGATCTGCTTCAATTCGCCAGGCCCCCGCCAGACTAATCCCCTCCGCAAACTGGAGGGGAAAGGGAAACTTTCCCGGTACTTCCGTTTGAAATGAAAGATGAATTTTCTTTTCTTCCGATCGCGCGATGCCGGAAAGGCGCGCAGTATCCCCCGCCAGCGACAGGACGGCTTCCTTTCTCCCTGATACCAACCCCGCCCATGAAGGCCGAATTTGAACGAAGGGAAAGGCCACGGCAGTCACATAGCTGTTTCGCTCGGGGATCCATCGTCCCCCTTTTATACGGACCCTTAACAGGGGATCCATGGCAACAGAAGCCACGGTAAGATTGCCCGGAATATTAAAAGATTCTATCCATCTTTTCACATCCCTTGAAGGAAACCACCCGGAAAGACCTATAACAAAAACAATCAGAACGGCCATCAAAAACACAATGCCAATCGCCACACCCCGCTGCCACCCTTTCATGATGCCGTTCCCCTCTCCAGGCTGACAATCTCCATGCTCAGGGTCCCCCGGCCGGTTTCCGCTGTCTGATAAGTCCAGGTAACCACGCGCATGGGAAGATAGTGGTGATCAATCCTCTGTATCAGGTCAAAGACCTGAACGGGGGAAACGCGCATTTTCAGGAAATAGCGCACAAGTGTTACCCCCGGTCCTTCCCATTCGGGCTGCCGTCTGATTTCCGCCTTACCCGCAATCCTGTTCACAAGGCTTTTTAACTGCCTTCCGGGGGCAATCTTTTTGTCCGCGCCTTTGGCGCGGCGTATCAGCAGGCGCGTTGTATCATTCACGGATTTATATTGCCTCAAACCCATCTCTAACTGTTTTCCCACGCGCCAGCCCCTTTGAATCCGCTTCTGTGTCTTTTCCTGAAAACTGTAGAGAGGATACAGAACGAGGAATAAATAGAGCAGACATCCGACAATCCCGCCTCCCATCAGAACCCAGCGTTTTTCCTTTTCACTCAGCATGGTTTCCCCCGGATCCCGGTTGAAGCGCCTTGACCTTGAGGGTATAAAGCCAGTGTGTGCCCTTACCCTTGCCCTCATGTTTGCCAAAACTATCGAGGGCCATACCCCCATTTTTTATAATTAATGCCTTAATTCCCGCCTCATCAACCATTTTTGAGCTTTGAAAAACGACACGAATCGTTTCCGGAGCCGTCTGTATCTCCAGAATCCGCACCCCTTTCAGTTTATCGAGAAGCGGTAGAATCTTTGCCGACAGCGTAAGCGTTGAGGGGGCAAAAAACGCATCGAGGTGTCCCCGAACCTTTTTCGCTTCGGCAAGTTTTGACTTCAACAAACTGAGCGAGGCCACTGACGGCAGGCCGGGAAGAACACTCTTCAGCTCCTGCCTGACGTGGCGCTTCTGTCGGAGATAAGCCGCGCGGGTATTAAAAGCCCGAATTCCCAGAATGGCTCCAAGTCCAAGGAGCACCAGTCCCGCCGCGATACCGGCATTTCGCAACCACGGGCGCTGTTTCCCGGCCCCGTCTGCCTCCGGATTCACGCGAATTCCCCCATAAAGGGCAGAACCTGTCACAAATGGCAGGCGCGCCAAGATGCCCGCGACCGCTTCCGGCGGCAGCAGGCTGCGCTTCCGCACCCTGTCCAGCATCGTCGCTCCCGGTTGAAGCGGCGCAAACACCACATCCGCGCCCCGACCGGGACCTTGGCGCGGTTTTGAAGGCGCGTGAATCTCAAATCCAAAAATATCCTGAGACCCGGGCGCGTCCCGCAAATGTGTTTCAATACGTTCCGTCAGATCCGCTTCATCTCCGACCAGGACCTCGAGAAAGGCTATCTTTTCCGCCGCGATACCGGCTATCATAATCAGCGGTCCGTC
>JANTFN010000103.1 GCA_024763435.1 Thermodesulfobacteriota bacterium
AGCGTACTGCCCATGAACAAGCGGACGATGGGTGTCTCGCTTCACTCCCTCATCCGCAGAATTCCCATGGCGCTCGGGCCCATTCTCGGCGGCGCCCTGATTTCCATCTACGGAATCAAGACCGGTATTCACCTGGCATTTATGATTGCCTTTGCCCTTGGAATTGTCTCTCTTATCGTGCAGCAACACCTCATAGAAGACAAACGGGCAGAAAAAAAGGCCGAAATCAGCCCCCTCAGGATGTTCCGGTTTATGCAACCTCCCCTGAAATACCTTCTCCTATCGGACATTCTCGTGCGGTTCTGCGAACAGATCCCTTACGCCTTTGTCGTCGTCTGGTGCCTGAAACGGGTCGGCATTACACCGGTAGACTTTGGAATCCTGACCGCGATTGAAATGGTTACCGCCATGCTGATTTACATCCCCGTGGCCTATCTCGCCGACAAATATTCCAAAAAACCCTTCATTGTCATCACCTTTCTCTTCTTCAGCGCCTTTCCCCTTGTCCTCATCTTCTCTCATACCATGACCGCGCTCGTCATCGCCTTCATCATCCGGGGGCTGAAGGAATTCGGCGAGCCCACCAGGAAGGCCCTTATCATGGACCTGGCCCCGGAGGGCAAGAAGGCCGGTATCTTCGGCCTCTACTACCTTATCCGGGATGTCATTGTTTCAGTTGCCGCCTTCAGCGGGGCTTTTTTATGGCAGATATCCCCGCAGGTAAATTTTATCGCGGCTTTTGGTTTCGGCCTGTTGGGAACCTTTACCTTCTGGAAATTCGGTAAAGACTTAAAGGGCCTGAAAAACTGAAGAACCCTCTTTTATGTTTCAACCTCATATACCTTTTGCCAGGCAGTCATGCCGCCAATCACGCTGTATACGTGCGTAAATCCCTTCGATTTAAGAAAAGAAGCCGCGATGTTCGACCGATAACCTGATCGGCAGATTACGCTGATATGGGCATCTCTTTTGACATACTCCCTGATGCCATCCTCAAGAATGGTATGAATAGGCAGATGAAAGGCATGTTCAAGATGCCCCGCGTCCCATTCCTCACTGGTTCTGACATCCAGAAGAGTGTGGTCTTCATATTTGCTCAGGATACGATGCAGGGCGTGAATAGAAAGCTGAGGTAAAAAGCCCAATTCCTCTCCGAAAAGAACCCAGTCCATAACACCTGCACAATATCCGTAAATATTCTCATACCCTCCCCTGCGAAACATCGTTACGGCCTTTTTCACATCATCTTCCTCCGACACAACGAGGACAAGATGAGTTGCGGGGTCGACCACATCCGCCAGCCAGGCCGTGGAAGACGATGAAAAACCGATATTAATGCTTCCCGGGATATGGGCTCCGCCAAAACAGGCGGCATCTCTCAAATCAACGATGGCAAACCCCTGCTTCATGGCTTTTTTGATATCGGAAACACCGAGGGGATAAACAGGGTTGAGGTTTTTCAAAGATTTTGCTCCTTTCAAATTTGTTTTGATAACAGGGTTAAAATTCCTGGGGCGGCGGGGGATTGAGGCCTTAATCTCCCTTTCAAAGACATCAAAATCAAGTGAAAAATAAGGGTTGGTCTGCCGTTCATACCCAAGCGTCGAAGAGGGCTTTGCGCTGATCCCTTTCCCGCAAGCCGACCCTTCCCCATGGGCGGGATAGATTTCCACCCTGTCCTCAAAAACTCCAAGCTTTTCATGCAAGCTGTTATAGAGATTCCGAACCTGCTCGTCTAAAAGCTCTTCTCCCGCAAGGTCGGGCCGTCCCACGCTCCCGACAAACAGGAGATCTCCCGTAAGGAGCAATTGCACCATATCACCACGCGAGAGGTCAGACACAGCAATGCAGACGGCAAAAGGCGTATGGCCCGGGGTAGCGACAATCTTCATCTTAACCGATCCGAACGTGATTACATCCTCATCTTTTAAAAAGGTTGTCTCATAAGAAACCGGCGTTCCTTCCCCCATGTAGATTGGGGCGTTTGTCTCTATCTGCAGTTCCCGCGCCCCTGAAACATGGTCCGCGTGAAGATGCGTTTCGATAATCCCCGTTATCTTCATCTTCTCCTGTGTTGCCACATCTATATAGTCCTGAACATCCCGTTTGGGATCGACCACAAAGGCCTGGGAGAGTTTCGGACAACCAACCATGTAGGACAGACATCCCAATCCGTCCACCTTAAATTGTCTAAAGAACATCACACGTCCCCTTTCTCCTGATTTTTGTATTGTTATCTTATCAATACGCCTTGAATATAGCAAGGTTGAATAGCCGGATATGCTGGGCAAGGTGGCCGATTTCCCTTGATTAACCTCGCCTGGTCTGTTAAATTCAAATTATGGAAAGCAATCAGTCATACAGAAGCGCCTATTACGGCCGGGGTTATCAGGAAGGGCGGCAGGTCCGGGAAAAACCGGGGCAATTTGATCAACTGCAGGCCACGAGCCTCTATTGTCCGAAGTGTAAAAACGCCATGCCCGTTATTGAGCGGCTTCTTTTGATTCTCCCGGACGGGGAGCTTTATGAATACAGATGTAAACGGTGCGGGACATCCCTTGGGGAAAGAAAGGTTTCAAAACAGCCTGAGCCCCTTCTGGTAAGATAAGATGGCACATTTAACACAGATAAGACAGTCTTTTCTGGATCTTATTAAACGCTTAGACAAAAATCCGGTAGGCGCCCCCTTTTCTGAATCCCTCGTAGAAATTCTGCAAATTTTATATACAGAACAGGAGGCAGCGATAGGGGCAAATTTCCCTTTACACGCGGCAACCACCAAGGACCTGTCGGAGAAAGTGGGGCTGGAACCCGATCCACTGCAACACCTGCTGAACCAGATGGCCGACAAGGGCCTTGTGGTGGATACAATCAAAAACGGAAAAACCTACTGGCGCCTGACACCCCTGATGATCGGGCTGTTTGAGTTTACATTCATGCGAACCGGGACGGGACTACCTATGAAACGGCTGGCGGAGCTGATGCACCGGTATCGCCTCGAAGACGGCCTGGGGAAGGATTTTTTTGGGTCAGAAACCCAGATGTCCCGAACGCTTGTCTTTGAAGACCTCATCAAGCCGGTCACGAGCGAGGTCCTGCCCTATGAAAAGGCATCGGAGATTATTCAAAACGCGGGGACCGGCTCCCTCCAGATGTGCTATTGCCGACACGAGGCCCAGCACCGGGGAACCGTATGTAACGCCCCTATTGATGATGTTTGTACGGCCCTGGGACCCGCGGCGGATTACTTAATCAGGCACGGGTTTGCGCGACGGGCAAGCGTTGGGGAAATGCTGGCCGTCCTTGACCGGACCGAGGCCTTGGGCCTGGTGCATATTGCCGATAATGTGCAGGAGGGGGTAAGCTTTATCTGCCACTGCTGCAGTTGCTGCTGTGGTTTACTGGCGGGAATTAACAAATTGGATATTCCCAATGCCGTCGCGCCGTCCGGATTTCTCCCGAAAGTGGCGGAAGAAACCTGCGTGGGATGCGGCCTCTGCGCGGAGCGCTGCCCGGTTAACGCTATTGTCCTGAACGAAGACACCGAAAAATCGGCTGTAATCCCCGAACGCTGCCTTGGATGCGGGATATGCGCCTCGGGCTGCCCGGTAGAAGCCATTACCATGATCCGACGAGAGATATGGACGCCGCCGCCCCGGAACACGGGAGAAAAATTTTACAGAATTGCCAAAGAAAAAGGAAAATTATAACAGTGGGCAAAGAGGCAAAAGGACTTTTTTCAAGGCTCAGAACCGGGCTTTCAAGATCGCGGGAACAGTTCAGCGAAAAGATTGAAACTGTTTTTATCGGTAAAAAGGAAATTGATGAAGAGACGTTTGAGGACCTGGAAGAGGCCCTGATTACCTCCGATATTGGTTTTGAAACAACGCAGCTCCTGATTGAAGCGGCAAAAAACAGTGTCAGGCGCAAAGAAGTGGGAGATATCGACCGACTGCAGGAGGCCATCAAAGAGGAAATGGTCAAGGTCCTGAAACCAAGGGAGGTCAGGCTCCCCATAGAAGACCCGCCTATTGCCCCCTATGTTGTTTTTTTTATGGGAGTCAACGGTGCGGGCAAAACAACCACAATAGGAAAACTGGCGCTTGACCTGAAGGAAAAGGGAAAAAAGGTTCTTCTCGCCGCGGCGGACACCTTCCGGGCCGCCGCAATGCCTCAGCTGGAACTGTGGAGCCAGCAGGCAGGGGTGGATGTCATTTCACACAAGGACGGCTCGGATCCTTCGGCCGTCGTTTATGACGCCATCCAGGCAGCCCAGTTCAGGCGGACCGACTTTCTGCTGGTAGACACGGCGGGCCGGCTCCATACGCGAAAAAATCTTATGGAGGAATTGAAAAAGATGTGCCGGATCGCCGACAAGGTCATGCGCGGCGCGCCGCACGAAAAACTCCTTGTCCTCGACGCGACCAACGGGCAGAACGCCATATCGCAAACCCGGATGTATCACGAGGCTGTGGGGGTAACGGGTCTTGCCATGACCAAACTCGACAGTACCTCCAAAGGCGGTATTCTGCTTCAAATCGCCCATGAATTCGATATTCCCGTGCGCCTGATTGGCGTGGGAGAAAGCCCCCGCGATCTTCAGACCTTTAACGCGGCGGCATTCGTTGATGCCATTTTTTAGGGGATATTCAGGTTGAATACCTTGACATTTCCGGCAAGATAAGCCATATTTCAAATGAAAGAGGGAGAAATTTCATGATCGAAAAGGTTCTGGAAAAAATAGCGGATCAGGTGCTTGCCCTTGATGAGGCCTCTCTTTCCACGCTCCGCGCGAAGTATCATACAAGACTCCAGCATTTTGATGCTACCCGGGAATGGGAGCGCGCGGTGATTATTTACTTTCTTATCAATTCCGTCATAACTAAAAATAATATGTTTAACGACAACATCAAACGTCTCGAAAACCAGCGTAAAAACGGCCATGGCCTGAAGAAGACCCCGCCCGCGAAGGTTGGCAAACCACATCTGACGCTGATAAAAAAGAAATCCTGACACGCAGCCCTGCCGCCCCGCCCGCGCGCGGTTTAACCCGTAAGTTTTCCCATCCATAAAGCCAGATAGTAAAAGGCCGTTACGACCATGGCGTGACATATTTCCCCCGATTGAATCATCGAAGGTATTTTTTGCAGCGGAACCAGGACAGTTTCAAGGTCTTCTCCCTCATCGAGATTCAGGGGAGCTGTTTTTCTGGCATCTCTGGCAAGAAAAATATGGTAGCGATTGCTTTGAACGGCCGGCTGTGGATAGAGAGAGCCGATGCATGCCATCTCCCCGGAGGTATATCCCGTCTCTTCAACCAGCTCCCGCTGCGCGGCCTGCAGGGGTGACGCATCTTCCTGATCCATCAGACCGCCGGGAATCTCAAGGAGTACTTTTTTTGCCCCATGACGAAATTGGCGAACCATGACCACCGCGTTATTTTCCGTAAGGGGAATAATGCTTATCCATTCAGGAAAATCGAGGATAGCGATATCCCGGACTGACCCGTTCCGGGGATTTTTCGCGCTTTCTTTTCTGAGCGTAAAGATAGGATAAACCTTTTCGATTTTCGAATTTAAAACGTCCCATTCCTTAATCAAGCTGTCCTCCGATCACTTTTCCACGACGCTATCACGAAGATCCTGAAATTTCAACGAAGAAATTCCCTGATTTTTACAGGAGAAGTGTTTGTTTTTATTGACACCGACAAAAATATTCTTTACATAATATCCATGTCTGCTGAACTTAAATGGGATGTTGTTATCATAGGCGCCGGACCCGGCGGCGCGCTGTCCGCCTGCCGGCTTGCCGAAGCGGGAAAGGAAATTCTGGTTCTTGAAAAAGAAGCATTCCCGAGGCATAAACCCTGCGGCGGCGCGCTGTCAAAAAAAGCGGAAAACTATCTGCCCATGGCCCTGTCTCCCTATGACAGGGGAAAGGCCCGCGGCGCCAGGTTTACCCTGAAAGGGAAAGACGCCTTTGTTATCCGTTCGAATAAACCAGTTGTTACCATGGTTTCCCGTCCGGAGTTTGATGAAGCCCTGATTAACGCGGGCATCAAAAGGGGCGCGGAGGTTCATTTTCAGGAAAAAGTTATTGGAATTAAAGAAGAAAAAGGCAGGGTTATCGTTCGTACCTCAACAGGGAAGACGGTTCAGACGGCCTATCTTATCGGCGCAGATGGACCAAGAGGAATAAGCGCCCGGTACTTGAACCCGGATCATACCGCACCCATGGGAATAGCCCTTGAAGAAGAAATAACCCCCGCCCAAATATTTTCTCAAGAACAGGATGTTGTCTCCCTCGATTTTGGCAGATTCCCCTGGGGATATGGCTGGGTTTTCCCGAAAAAAGGGCCTTTTTCCATTGGGAGTGGGGCCATTGTCCGGCATGACAAAATT
>JANTFN010000104.1 GCA_024763435.1 Thermodesulfobacteriota bacterium
GTGATTTATTTAATTTTTATAACATGGTTTTATTAAATTTAACCCATCGAAATTCAGAAGGGGAGTGCCGCGGTGACGTTTTCTGAAAGCGCCACGCCCCTTTTAGATGGCGGTTAGTTTAAGAAGGGTAATCTCAGATGGCGCTCCCACCCGGACAGGCGGCCCCCAGTAACCGGTACCCCGGCTGACATAGATCTGTGTTTCTTTGAACCGGTGCAGGCCCGCCACAAAAGGCTGGTTGAACCCTACAAAAAAATTCCACGGGAAAAACTGTCCACCATGGGTATGGCCGGAAATCTGCAAATCAAACCCGGTCCGAGCGGCACCCCAAATACTCTTGGGCTGATGGGCCAGGAGAATTTTCATATCCGCGGGCGGCGCCCCCATCACGGCCTTTTCGGGATCTGAGCGGTGGCTGGGAAGGAACCCGCCCCCGTTGTAATCGGTCACCCCGCCCACAAGGAGACGCCCACGACCGCGTGAGATGATTCGGTGCTCGTTTAACAGGACCGTAAAACCCAGGGTCTTTATTTTCTTTATCCACGGCACCACACCCGAATAATATTCATGGTTGCCAGTAACAAAAAAGTTCCCTGATTTGGATTTCAAGGCCCCCAGGGGAGCAACATCATGGGTCAGCTGGGAAACCGTTCCGTCCACAAGGTCCCCGGTCAGGACCACGATATCTGCCTTAAGGCCGTTGACCACCCGGACAACTTCTTCCACGAAGGGGCGACGGATGGTGGGGCTGACGTGAATATCGGTAATTTGGACGATTCTGAAACCGTCGAGATTCGCGGGGAGGTCAGTCACGGGAATGGTTATTTTTTTGACCCCCGGGGTTCTTTTTGCCTGCGTAAGTCCGTAAATGGTTAATATGCCGGCAGCGGCCATAATGCCATAACTGGTACCATTAATAAGAAACACCCTGCGCGATGGGTTTTCAGGAACAACCGCAAGCTTTTTCTTAAGGCCACGTCCGCCGAAACCGATTCTCAGTATCTTCACAAAAAGAGCCGGCAATAGCGCTATGTCCCGGATGGCCAGGAACGTAATTGTGAAACTCAGGAAGCCAAGCCCCAGGTATCCCGACCAGACAACCACATCGATACAGGTGTTTTCGATCCCGGCTCTTCGAATCAAAATAGTTACAGGGGTGGCAAAAAAAATAGCCACGACGGCCGCACCTATGGCTCTTTTCCATACACGCCCGAGGCTGGTTTTGCCGAAAAGCCGCCAAGTGAAATAGATGGTCATGCCACCGGCAAAGATAAAAAATATGGCAAAGAAAAGAAATACTTTCATGGTCTATGCCCGTCAGGGTGTATCGCCCTCCGGGACTCAAGTCAGGTATGGTATGCAGTGTGAGAAATTGATGGAATCACAGTGAAGCGAACTTCACTGGGTCGGGATGAGGGGAAATGGTACATCCTTTACACGCTCCTTCCACTCGGGAATGAGGTTTTTCGGAACCTTGCCTGAAAAGAAGGCTGTCAGGCCGTCATAGAGGAGCCTGGCCATCCCCAATCTCGCCTCCAGGGTGGCAGAGCCCACATGGGGAAGCAGGACAACATTGGAAAGCTGTCTCAGGGCCTCGGGCACATCGGGTTCGTTTTCATAAACATCCAGTCCCGCACCCCATATTTCCCCTTTTTCCAGTTTTTTAATCAGCGCTGCCTCATCCACAACCGGCCCGCGCGCGGTATTGATGAAAATCGCGGTAGGTTTAAGGTCATCAAGCCGCTTCCTGTCAATCAAATGACGCGTTTCTTCCGTGAGGGGGACATGGAGTGAGATAAAATCAGCCGTTTTGAGAAGGTCTTCCAGCGGCATATAGGTTGCTTCTAATATGGCCTCCTTTTCTTCGGACAACCGCGTTCGACTGGCGTACAGAATCTTCATCCCAAATCCAAGGCACCGTCTGGCAAAGGCCTGGCCAATACGGCCCATCCCAACGATACCCACGATTTTACCCGAAAGCCCCTGGCTCAGCAGCAGGGCGGGTTTCCAGGCCTTAAAACGCCCCGCGACAACATAGGCATGGGCTTCAATAATTCTCCTCGCCACAGCAATCAAAAGGGCAAAGGCGGCATCGGCCGTGGCATCCGTCAACACATCCGGCGTGTGCAGAACGGGAATGTTTCGTCTGAGGAAAATAGGGACATCAATATTATTATAGCCCACGGCATAATTGGCAACAATTTTGAGGTTGGGCGCCGCATCGAGAAGGGCCCTGTCAATGGTATCGGGCATCATAGTAATCACGGCATCCTTGCCCTTTACCTTTTCGAGGAGCTCTTCGCGCGTGAGCATCCGTTCTTTGTTGCCGATTTCAAGGTCAAAATCGGTTTTAAAAAGTGCCTCAGCCTCCGGGAAAAGCGCTCGAGTCAGTAAAACCTTAGGTTTCATGGTCATTTCTCCTCCTCTGTTGCCGGTTAGGCAGCAGGGTTACATCCCTTTTCCGGGATCATCTCGATGGCCGATTTAGGGCAGATGGCGGCACAGACGCCACACCCCTTGCAATAGTCCTGGTCAATGATAATAAACCCATGATCATCCCTCGTAATGCAGAGATCGGGACACAGCAGGATACATAAATCGCAGGCATCGCAAAACAGGGAGCCAAGGCACCGCGCGGCCTCCCGCATGGCCTGTTCCCCAAGCGCTTCAAGGGTCAGGGACGCGAAATTTTCCTGAGGAAGTAATCTGTTCGCGGGCGCTGCCTTGCAGGTACGATAGCCTTTCATGGGGTTTCTCCTTTAAACCGTTTTGAAAGAATAGCGCGTGCCGCTGATATGCCGCCTGCCATGGCTTCAACGACCGTCGAGGGTCCTGAAACACCGTCTCCGGCGGCAAAAACCCCGTGTCGCGAGGTCTGCATCGCGTCATCAACGCTGATCAGTCCCCCGGCATTGCACGCAATACCCTCGGATTCAGTAAAGCCAGAGACATCAGGCTGCTGGCCCACCGCGGTGACAATGCCGGTTACGGAAATAACAACCGGCCTTTCTTTCAATACGGTAACCGGGCGTGCCCTGCTTTCAGAACGGGTTTCAAATCCCTCCAACTGCCAGCCATCCGCCCCTTTTACAATCGCAGTGGGGAGAACCCTGAAAAGAAAAGAGACGCCCTCCTCTTCCGCGGCGGCTACCTCCTCCGAGTCGGCGGGCATCTGCTCTTTTGGCCTTCTGTAAAGAACCGTAACCTCCGGAACGCCCGCGTGCCGGAGGGTTCGAGCCGTATCGATCGCCGCGTTGCCGCCGCCGATAACAGCGACCCGGCTTCCGAGATCCGGAGGGGTCCCCGCGTGGACCTGACGCAGATAATCGAGGCAGTCAAGGAGGGGTTCAAACGCATCGCTTCCATCTAACGGTAGTTTTCTTCCCTGTGTGGTCCCGATGGCCAGGAGAACGGCACGTGCCCCGTCGGCCTCGAGTCCGGAGAGGGTCAGGGCCTCTCCAAGCGCCTTTCCCGTAATGAAGGTAACCCCCATCGCGGCAAGATAGTTTATTTCATACGTTACATCAGATCGAGACAGACGAAAAGATGGGATGGCCCAGGCCAGCATGCCGCCGATCTCTTCTTCCTTTTCATAGACAATGGGTTGAACGCCGTTCTTAACGAGGGTATAAGCGGCAGCGAGACCCGCGGGGCCGCTTCCAATAATGGCGACATGGCCCGTGTGCAGAATTTTCGACGGCGCGGGGGCCGGCATCCCCGCCTTTTCATAAAGGGCGGCAAAGCGTTTCACGTTTCGGATGGCAAGCGGGGCATCGATTTCTGACCGGTAACACGCGCTTTCACAGGGGTGAGGACAGATCGTTCCGCAGACAAGCGGCAGGGGATTGGTCTCCCGGACGATATCGACGGCAGCGTCAAAACGCCCCTCGGCCACGGCCTTCAAATACCCGCGCACATCCTGACCGATGGGGCATGTTGCCTGACAGGGCGGTGCCGTTTCGGTCAGTGGAGTCGGCAGGGGTGATGGCGGATCACCCATTCCCTGAAAAACCTTTCCTCTTACAGACGTCTCATCATCCCGAAACCCCTTTTCAATATAAGCGGGGCCCAGGCCGACGCAGACCGTGCAGGTATTACACCGTTCCGGGGAAAGGACGGGACGAAGGGTTCTGCCGATAACAGCCATTATACCTTTTCCCCTTTTTTTGCCTTTGCACCCAGTTCAAACCCGGCCTTCAGGGCCGCCAGGTTCGCTTCCCGGAAGCGCGAAGGGGCGTTTTCTTCCACAGCCGCCGTCAGGGATTCCGATGAGATAAGGCCGGTTACTGACGCAAAGGCCCCCAGCATCACGATATTGGCACCCTGCGGCCCCCCTGATTGTTCGATGGCATTCCCCGTGGCATCGATTCCAAAATGAGGATAGGGAGATCCCGCGTCCGGAGAAACATTGAAGCGATCATAAAGGATGATGCCATCACGGGACATCTCGGGCAGAAAAAGTTCATAGGCCCCCTGTGACATGGCAACGAGATAATCCGAAGTCAGGACATGGGGGTAAGTAATCATCTTCTTCCCGAAAATAACTTCGGATTTACAGGCAGAGCCCCGCGCCTGGGCGCCATAGGAATTCGAACTGGCTACTTCCAGCCCCTCCTTGACACCGGCAATGCTCAGCAACATACCGGCAAGCACGATACCCTGACCGCCAAACCCGGCAAGCCGTATCTGTATAATATCAGGCATCGATAAATTCTCCCGTGACAAGGGTATCGGGGCCCTCATTTCCCGTGGCCTCTTCCCGTGAGATGCAGTGGTTCTGAAGGTAGCGGATCATTCCCTGCGCCTGATCAATCTTGTTCCGCCGTCCAAACTGGGTGGGACAAGGCGAGATGGCCTCAATAAAGCTGAACCCCGGCTTGGTGAGGGCCTTTTTAATCGCCTCTCTCAGCTGCACCGGCTGTGTGATGGCAAACCGCGCGACATACCGGGCACCCGCCCCTTCGAGGAGTTTACAGAGATCAAAGGGACGGTAAGGATTTCCCTGAGGCGTCGTGGCGCTGAAACACCCGAGGGGCGTCGTGGAAGCGGCTTGCCCCCCCGTCATGCCATAGATCATGTTATTGGCGCAGATAACCGTCAGGTCGATATCGCGCCGTGCCGCGTGAATCAGATGATTCCCCCCGATCGAGGTCAGGTCTCCATCCCCTCCAATCACCATGACCTTCAGGGCCGGATTCACCAGCTTTGCCCCCGTGGCAAAGGCAATGGCGCGCCCGTGGAGGGTATGAAGGGTATCGGCGTTAAAGTTGGGGCTCGGAATCCAGCCGGCGCACCCGATCCCGGAAACGAAAAGCATCTCGTCCATATCCCACCCCAGGTCCTCAATCGCGCGAAGAATGGTCCCCATCAGGGTCCCATGACCACAGCCGGGGCAGAAGGGGGTGTTTTCGATTTCCGGGCGGATATATCCCGCGAGGTCACGTGTCATGCGAGGATTTCCTTTATTTTGTTCAGGATAACATCCGGTGATATAATTAAACCGTTCACCTGAGTGGTGATGTTCAGGGGGCACCGGGCAACCTTTTGTACCTCTCCGGCGACCTGCCCCATATTCATCTCAAAGGTAGCACACCCCTTCACGGAACGGGTCAGGCGTTCTATCGCTTCATAGGGAAAGGGCCAGATGGTTTTCAGGCGAAAAAGTCCCACCTTTAGCCCCGCTTTGCGAAGTTCCCTGACGGCAAACAGGGCGCTGCGGGCCGTAAACCCATAGGCGATAACGGCTACTTCCGCATCATCCAGATAATAGGATTCTGTCTGGTTGATCTCATCGGCATGCGAGAGGATTTTTTTGTGAAGCCGTTCAACGAGAATACGGTGGGCCTCTGGGTCATCCGTTTTGCGGAATCCGTTCCTGTCGTGCGTGGACCCCGTTACGAGGAGTTTCTCCCCGTCTCCGAAGGCGGGCATGGGGGGAATACCGTCCGGCGCGTCAGTTCCAAAGGGAGCGCCTTTTCCCTTATCCCTGTCTATAATTTCGACTTTTTCCGGAACGAGGATGCCTTCACGCAGATGCGCGGTGGCCTCTTCTCCCATAAGAAAAACGGGGGTTCGAAACCGTTCGGCAAGGTTAAAAGCACGGATCGTGAGATCAAACATCTCCTGAACCGACCAGGGGCAAAGGGCGATAGGCAGATAATCGCCATGGGACCCCCATTTAGCCTGCATAAGGTCGCCACTTCCGGGCCGGGTGGCCTGGCCCGTCGAGGGACCCGCCCGCTGAATGTCAACAACAACGCACGGGGCCTCCGTAAAGGCCGCGTAGCCAATCCCTTCC
>JANTFN010000105.1 GCA_024763435.1 Thermodesulfobacteriota bacterium
CGTTAAATTCCATGTTCTTCTCCTTTTTTTGGATAAAATACCCCTGAAACCCGCTTCAAGGTCCTGTGTAACCCATCTTATCAGCCTGCGAGCTCAGGTCGATGTTGATGATTTTTACCTCATCACCATCTATGTTTGTATGTGTTCCCTTCAAGGGGAGAGCAATACGGATTCCTTTTTTCATCGTTAGCCAGTTTTTTAATGTTACATGGGTTTTCGATTTATAATCAGCTTTGAGAATATAGTTGCCGCTGGGAAGGGAATCCACCGCGAGCGAATAAGAGCCATCGTATCCACTCCAGCTTTCTTTAACGACCTTGTCGTAATCGTTAATCAATTTCACATGGGCATCATTGACCGGTTTCCCGTGATGGGTGATGACGCCCGTGATAAAGATATAGTTTGTCCTTTTCGTCAACCACAGCTTAAAATATTTCATGTTTTTGGGTGCTATCCAAACGGATTTCCCGGGCAATAATAGGCCATCCCAATCTCCCTCATTGCACATAATATTGGTGTTTTTTGGGGATGGCGGCCAACCCAACCATTCGTATCCGGCCGGCGCTGGTATATACAACCCATTTATATCGCAATAAATCCACATAAAACCACCGGAAGCGAGCGTAAATTGGAATCTGCCGGTGTGGTCTGTTTTTATGTGACCTAAATTCTTTCCATAAACAGCCTGAGCAGCATGAGCTTTTTTATATTCATTCTCATCCTTAAACCAAGCACCGCCTATGTGTACGTTGACGCCACCTCCCGGAACGCGAACCCTGTTTCCATTCTCGTCGTAAAACTTTACCCGGCCTGAAAAGGTGATAGGAGCAACCGAGGTAACGGCTACGAGAAAAGTCCCCTGTAGGATTTTTCCTTTTTGGTTTATTACGTTAGCTGTTATTGCAACATTACCCTCTTGAGGTCCAGCTTTAAACACACCATCTCGATTAATGCTTCCCACCTTTTTATTGTCGACTTTCCATTCCTTGACCGTGACGCTCTTTTTATAGCCCGCGGCGTCCTCGAGCCAGGTGATGAAGCGCCTCTCATCCCCTGTTTTCATCGTCAGGGAGGTGGCGGTCGGGGTTTTTTGCGGACGAATCACAACATGGTACTCAGGTTTTTGGTCCCCTGAAATTTGATTCCCCTGTTGCGGATGTTGTTTTCCGTTATGGCCTCCACCAGGAGGAGTGGATGCAGATGAACCTCCTGTGCCTATCCCCGCACCTGTTTCGATACCATTGCCAGTTCCACTCAGATATCTCAGCTCAATGGTGACGCTGGTTCCCGCTGCCGGAATCACCGTGTAGGTCCCCGGCTGGAGAATCTGCCCGATAATGTTGGGGCGGTTCCTGCCCCCACAAACAACGGAACGGGCTGTATGATTTGTCGGGGTAACCGCGGACCAGATACAATAGTCCTGAGAGTCCCCCTTTATTTTTATAATCGTAGCGGGTCGGACAAGCGTCAGCCGGTTCCCCTTCGTTTCCGCGTTTTTCATCCCCCAACCCTTGGTCTGTTCTCCCCACAGGGTTAAGGTTTTACCCTTAGATGCCACCGATGAAGTAGAAGGATTGGACGTTGGCTGGTTGACGGTATTATTTGCCTGTCCGGTATTGCCTCCTGTCCCCTGGGTGTTTGTGACAGGCTTCGAAGGTTTCCCGTTTGTTTGCTTTGTTCCCGACGGCTGCCCGGAAGGCTGTTGTGTGCCGCCAGGGGCCGAAGCAACGATATGATAGGCAAGTTTCAAATACGCATTTTTTCCGGGTCCTACTTCCACGCGGTATCGTCCTGGGGCAAGAACCAGCGCCTCGAGGCTGACAGGGCTGGCCTGCCAGGCGGCGCCATTTTTGCTTTCGAGCCGAAAAAATTCGCGGCCCTTCAAATCATAGATGGCAAATCCAGTGCCGGTAAAAAACTGTCTTCCCACAAGGGTGCATTGACCCGTTCCGATTTCAAGCGTGCGAATCCGAAAATCCCGCGCGACAAACCCATTCGGGACCTGGATCAGGGCCGCCTGGGGGGAGCAGGTTGACCTGATGTAAGGGGTTGCAAATACGAGTCTGCCGGGGACATTCTGCGGCTCACCGGTGCCTTTTTTCCGTACTGTTACCCACCTTGTCAGGGAATGCAGGCTCCGGTCGTTTGGTGACTTGAAATAGACAATGGCAATACCGTATCGCCCAGGCCCTTTGGCGACATAGGAGAGATGGGAGGTTCTTTTTGATATCTTTCTAACGTTACCTTTGTATTTTACCACCCAATACTGAATGCCGGAAGCGGGGATATTGACGGCCTGGAAGTCAATCGCCTTGCCCGTGACATAAGGCGCAGGGGTGACGACAAAATAAGACTTGCCCGTTGTCGGGTTCGCATTTGCTTTTTGGACACTTCCTTTGGTCGCCATGCCGGTTATTTTCAACGGCCCCTGGGTGGAAGAGGAGGTTTGATTTTGAGCGCCTGATGTCCCTTTGAGCCCGCCACTTATCACGGAGTCATGTTTTTCTTCCGCGCCAATGGCGCCTACCGCGTCAATATCAGCCCCTACATACTGGGGTTTTCCAATTGTTTTAGAATCCCGGGGAATATAGGGATTCGCATCGGTTATCCTCACATAGCTGAATTTATCACCAGGCGCCACCTTGTTATGGATATCCAGGCCTGTCGGCTGTCCACGAACAGTGCCCAGGTTAATCCAGTTTAAGCCGTCTTTACTGATTTCCACTTTAAAGGGCTCAACATCCGGGCCAAATTCATACACATAAAGGTCAAGGCCTTTTACGTCAACGAGGTAGTTGTCCGTAAATTCGAGAACAATGCTCCCGCCTCTTCCCAGGGAGACATCCCCCTTGGCACCTATGCTCGAAGGGCCGGTTCCTTTACCACCATCAGGGGGGCCAACAGCGGCGGACCCATCTCTTTCGCCTGTTCCCTGTCCTGGTTTAAAAACGACAACCCTGTCGGCAAATGACTTGTCCCCCAATGGGAACTTTATCCCATTGTAGCTTTTTGTGGTGCCCTTCGCCGACCCCGGTAACTGTCCAGAGGTAGAACCAGTGTTTTGGCTCTGTGGCTGCTGCCCCCCGATGGCTGTGCCGGGGACATTTTGAGGTGTTTGGTTTTGAGTACCCGCTCCCCCATTGAGATACAGCACCCACTTTTGTAAAGATCCAGAATATAGACCCGTCCCCGAGCATGTCCCCTCAATGCGGTCGCCTTGTATGTGTCCTCGGAAAATCTGCCGGCACGCCCCGTTCCATCCCTGCCCGGAGCAGTCCCGTTCCATGACCACGGTGTTTCCGGAGATTCTTCCCTTTATTGGGTCAATGCGGTGCCCCGGGCAGCAGGTCCACTCCGATGTTCCACGAATTTGCCCGTTTACAACGCGAAGCGTCCATGTTGATCTCCATCTGCCTTGTGTAACACGGTATATTCCGCTGACAAGACGGCCGGTCAAATTATTTAATGAAGGGGTTAAAGAATTGGCTGAGCCGGTTCCTGACAGGCCGGGAGTACTTGGCGTTTTTTGTGGCTGATTTCCTCCACCGGCCATGCCGGGGAGGCTTTGATTGGTTTGGGGCGGTATTTGTGGTCCGCCTCCCTGATACGTCAGGCTAATCGTGACACTGGTTCCCGCTTCCGGTAGCACTGTATAGGTCCCGGGCTGAAGAACACGGCCGATGATATTTGGGCGGTTCCTGCCCCCGCAAATAACTGAACGGGCTGTATGATTTGTCGGGGTAACAGCGGACCAGATACAATAATCATCCGAGTTACCCCTCACGGAAACGATGGTTGCGGGTCGGACAAGCGTCAGCCGGTTCCCCTTCGTTTCCGCGTTTTTCATCCCCCAGCCCTTGGTTTGTTTTCCCCACAGAGTTAAGGTTTTAGCGGAAGCGGGAACTGATAAAGCTATCGAAAGCAAAACCAGCGTCAGTATCAGAAATACAGTCACTTGATTTCTAAACATCGATTTCCTGACTAAATTACGCATTTTCTCCCCCAGGTATATCTTTTTTTAAATTGCCGGATTTACCCCTATCTCAATTTCCATATCCCCTTCATCCTTCACTTCAAACAGATCGCTTTTGCCGTAAAAACCCGCTGGGGGATTGCCCCTGACATCGTTATACTCAAATCGGTAAAAACCCGGCTTGAGGAAAATCGATTTGTGTTTCCTTAGATCAATCGTTTTCCTCGACACCTCAACATGGTCGTATTTATTTGGGGTATCCCCTTTCCATCTGATGATGATTGCTTTCGCGGACACTTGTTTCAATTTGACAAGCGTTATGGTTGAAAAGGTGCCCTCTTTGATTTTTTTCCGATTGAACCTGTCGTAAAATCGGGAAGTGATAATGGCCTGTTTGGCAGATCTCTCCGTGCCCTTGTCAGATTTTCTGATGGATGTGGGGCAAGCAAACCCTCCGCAGGGAATCCAGTCTGCATCTTTTTCCCCTTTCGGCACGATTTTTACGAAGATGTTTCCCCTGCCATCCGGGCATTTCCAGCCAACGGGGTGAATCTTCCAGTGAATCTTGAGGATACCGCTGCTCCATGATGTTTTGCATCCATAGGCAAGATTGCCGTATTTTGTTTTTACCAGGGTCGCTGCTTCATGGCCCACATCCAGGATATCCTTGTCAGTGAATCTCTTTTTACCGTCCACTGGATAGACCCCGAACGCATTGGGTGGTATCGGCGCGGGGTGCGACATCCGGTTGTTCATCGCCCGGAAGAACTCCCTGTCACTTTTGTTTCTTATTGATATCTCGACGCGTTTGAGGCTCTCGTAGGGAACAATCTCCCGAATAGCCATGCCAACAGATAAAATGTTATGGGATGTCTTCCAGCCCGTATGGCAGGTCAGGAGTAATGATTTGATATAACGACCGGTAGCAGGAGGGTATTTGCCGGCGTTGGCATAACAATTTTCGTAAAATTTATAGATCGCATACGCCTTTCGCTTTTGTGGCGTATCCATTTTTCCCCCTTCGCCCGTTCCCATGACGGCAAGGAGCTTTTTGTAGGCCGCCATGAATTTCCTCTGGCGGGCTACGGGATCCTTGGGGCATTCCAGGGAGGTGAGGGTATTGTGATTGCCGGTTGGCGGTGGATGATTGCCTGAACCGGGTTTCATTCCGGGTGATTTTGATATTGCCGGCGCGCTCAAATCAAAGA
The DNA here is from genome assembly GCA_024763435.1 of Thermodesulfobacteriota bacterium. Taxonomy (GTDB): domain Bacteria; phylum Desulfobacterota; class S145-22; order S145-22; family S145-22; genus JANTFN01. The sequence goes on from JANTFN010000105.1 coordinate 5,182, forward strand.
AAAAGAAGGCCGCCAGACAAATAGATAAAAGAATAGTTACAGGTTTTCTGTATTGAATCATGTCAGGGCTTGATCTCTATAGGGGTACCGACTTTCACGGCATTCCATATTTCATCCATATCCTTATTTGTAACAGCGATACATCCGTCCGTCCAGTTGAAATGCTGCGCGATGAAGGAAGCCCATCCCCACCCGTTTTTCTGACCATGAATCATAATGGCGCCGCCAGGATTAACATGGGCCTTCCGGGCTCTTTCCCGGTCCGCCCTGTTCGGATATGAAATATGAATCGATTTATAAAAAGCGCTGTGGGCGTTTTTGTAATCAAGAACATACCACCCTTCCGGCGTCCGCTCATCACCTTTTTTCTGTTTATGCCCTTTTGGGTGCGCCCCGAGGACGACGTGATATACCCTGACAATCTTCCCTGATTTCATCAAATAGAGTTTAGCCTCTGACTTTTTAACCCTTACCAGGTCAATCCGAGGAAAAGCAAAAACAATTGCCGGTAAAAACAGCAGACCCAGAAAAACAGAAAAAACAACCTTGAGCTGTCTCAAAAGAATATGGGAATCCCCAACCACCATATATCCACACCTCTCAATCAATTTCTTCCTGACCGAATAACGGCCAATGTTAAAAGAATGAATATAGATTATATTATCCACGTTCCATATAATACAATTTAACCTTTTGTACCTTTTTTTTCGATATCAATCAAGAACCTGCTTCATTGGTTTTCTTGATTTTTTAAACAATATTTTTCTGTTTTTTAGCCCCTCAAAAACCTTCTATAAAAGAAAAATTCTCCCGCCATGACAAATTCCCGCAAATTTGTTAGATTAGAAATCAATGAAAGAAATCGCGATTAAAATTGCCGGTGAATGCGAAGAAGCGGTGCTGGCCTGTCTGTTTGAAAAGGGAATCAGTGGTGTGGTACACCCACCTGTCGCTAACTCGGAAAATATAATTATAGCATTTTATTTAGACGAAAAAAAATGGAAACTCTTCAAACCTGAACTTGCCTCAAAACTCCTGGAGATGACCAATATTTTCGGGGTTTCTGCGGCAAAAATTTCTGAAAGACACCTGGAAGAAGAGGTCT
>JANTFN010000106.1 GCA_024763435.1 Thermodesulfobacteriota bacterium
GCTCCGGCCTCGCTCGGCGTAAAGAACCCCACATACAGCCCCCCCATGACGAGCCCGAACAGGACAAGCATTTCTATGGAACCTTGAAGGGAAACAATTTTTTCCCTGAAGGTAAATTTAGGGCCGGAAGGCCCCCATTTGGGGTTTTTGACGCAGAGAAAATAAACTGTAAGCATCATCAGTGTGGCCAGAATAATCCCCGGAAGGACGCTCCCGAAAAAAAGTTTGGCAATGGATTGCCCAGTATAAATACCATAAACCACGAGGACGATACTGGGGGGAATGACAACACCAAGCGTCGAACCGGCGGCAATGGAACCGGTTGTCAGAATGGGGTTGTATTTGTATTTATCCATTTCCGGGAAGGCCACGGATGTCATGGTAGCCGCTGTTGCCGTGTTGGACCCGCTGATAGCGGCAAATCCGGCACACGCCATAACGGTTGCCATAGCAAGTCCCCCGCGGATATGCCCCAGCCACTTGTAGGCCGCATTATAGAGTTTTGTATTGACATCGGAATAGAAACAGATTTCTCCCATCAGGATAAAGAGGGGAATAATCGTCAGGCCATAAGATGAAAAGGTTGTCCAGATATCATTGCCGATCATCCCGAGCGCGGCGGTAGGGGTTACAACATATCCGACCCCGAGAAATCCAATCAGGGCCATGACAAACCCCACGGGAATTTCAAGAAAAAGCATGGCGGCCAGCATGATAACAATACCAAGAATTCCTGTCAGTTCCGGGCTCATAGGGTTTCCTCAACAGATTTTTTCTTTAAAAAAAGCTGAATAAAGTCTAATAATAGGATAAAGGCCAGAAAAGCAAATCCCACGGCCACGACGTAAATAAAGGGGAAGTAAATCAATCCAAGCGTTTCCGAGCGTTCCCCTGATTGCCAGACAATAGTACCCCAGACGGTTGTCTGTCTAGCAACAATGGCAAAGAAAATCGAGGTTACAAGGTAGCTGATTCCATGGCTTATTTTCTGCCAGCGTTTTGAGTAATGGGTAGTAATGATATCAACGGCAATATGATTTTTACGCAACTGGGCAAATCCCAGGGCCAGTGCGGTGGTCAGTGCCCCGAAAAAGCCTATGAGCTCATAGGTCCCTTCGAGAGGATGCCATACGGTTCGAAGTAGAACATTGCTGAACCCTATCAGCATCATGAGAACGAGGGTTACAGCCGCGATAAATAAGAAGACACGGTTGATAAAAAACGCTATTTTCTTTAAGAAATCCATAAAACCTTTTTTCATAAGGGGCGGGACCTCCCGGGAGATCCCGCCTTTTGTTAAAAAAGAACCGGTATTCTCTTACTTGCCGAATTTCTTCTCATATTTGGCTTTCAGGGCATAGAGGTCGTCCAGAAACTTCTTACCGGGAAGTCCTGCTTTTTTCGTTTTCGCAAGATACTTGTCGATCATAACATGGGCCTTGCTGTTAATTGCCTTGTATTCTTTAGCTGTCAGCTTGTAAATTTTAACCTTGTATTTCTTTTTAGCCCAGGCAATGGCTTTTTCCCCGCGCGCATCTTCCATTTTACCTGTCCAGTAACATTGCTCGTCACTTAGATCATTAATAACTTTTTTAACATCATCGGGCAGTGAATTCCATTTTTTCTTATTCATAACCACGGCGAAGGAAGTTGTGGGGCCGCCCATCAGAGTAACATTCTGGCAAAGTGATGCAAAGTTAAAATCCTTCATGACCTCTATCGAAGAGATAAGGCCTTTCACAACGCCTTTCTGGAGAGATTCCGGAACACTTGACATCGGCATAGCCACAGGCGTTACGCCCGCCGCTTTCAGGTATTTTCCGGAAATTCCCGTTCCTCTTATTTCCACGCCTTTCAAATCTTTAAGGGATTTAAGAGGTACCTTCGACATGATTTGACCTGGAGAGCAGGTAAACATCGTCAGTACTTTAAGTTTGGAAAAGGACGCTGGGCGGTATTTCTTGTAAAGATCCCACGTCACGGCGCTGGCAACAGCAGCACTTGTAAATCCAACAGGCAAATCCACGGCCTCCATCAGGGGAAAGCGCCCGGGCATGTAAGGCGGGCAGGAACACCCGATATCAGCAATACCGGAAATAACACCATCAAACATGTTCTTTGCGCCAAGCAGGGTGCCACCGGGATAGGTGCTGACCTTAACCTTTCCATTGGTTCGTTTGGCAACTTCCTTTGCCCACCGCTCCATCTGGGCGGCCGGAAAACTTCTTGATGGCGCGAAAAAGGCATAGCTGAGTTTAATCGTGGCCGCTCTTGAAACCGTCGACACACTGATTGTCAGTGCCACCGCAAGGAATAATACCCCTAAGATCTTAAAAAACTGTTTTCTTTTCATTATCTTCCTCCATTTTAACTGAAAAAATTAAAAGAATTAACAGCCACCTCCTTTCATTTTTTTTGCCTTATCCTTCCATTATAAGAAAAAGCATGACGACCGTCCCGGACAATATGCGCATAAATATAACACGGGGTTATGTTAAAATACCTTTCCTGCCTTGTCAAGGAAAAACCACCCCTGTCACGCCACAATAGAAATGTCCTCTGATTTCAACTTCAGCCGTTTTTACTAAAAACTGGCAAATCATGCTTAATTTATGGGCGCTGACTTGATGAGTTCTTCCGTCTGGAGGGCAATTTCCAGCTCCTCGTTCGTTGGAATAACAAGAACTTTTATTTTACTTCCGTCAGCCTGAATCTCTGAAACACCACGGGGCGCGGTTTTATTTTTCCCGTCATCGAGAATAATACCGAGATGTTCGAGCCCTTCACAAGACTTTCCCCGAATGTAGGGACTATTTTCCCCCACTCCGGCGGTGAAGACAAGGGCGTCAACACGGTTCAAAACAGCGATATAGGCACCAATATATTTTTTAATGCGGTAGGCGTACATTTTCAGAGCGAGCTGGGCATCGCCCTCTCCCGCCTCCGCGCGTTTCAGGATATCCCGGAGGTCACTGTTACCCCCCACGCCCTGGAGTCCGCTCTGCCTGTTCAGAAGAGCGTCAATTTCGTCAACCGTCATCCCGAGTGACCGGTGCAGGTAGAAGATAACAGAGGGATCAATATCACCGCACCGGGTCCCCATCATTAACCCGGCAAGGGGGCTGAAGCCCATGCTTGTATCCACCGACTTTCCGTCTTTAACGGCAGTGATGCTCGCGCCATTTCCAAGGTGGGCGGTAATGAGACGGGTTTTCTTCAAATCCCTGCCGAGATGTTCCGCCGTTTTTCTGGCAACGTACCGGTGAGAGGTCCCGTGAAACCCGTAAACCCTTATGCCGTTGTCCCGGTAAAGGGTCCCGGGGATAGCGTAGCGAAAGGCCTCCTCCGGAAGGGTTTGATGAAAAGCGGTGTCGAAAACAGCGACCTGCCTCGCACGCGCAAACACCTCCATCGCCACCTCAATTCCCTTCAGGTTCGCCGGGTTGTGCAGTGGCGCGAGGGGAATCAATTTTTTAATCGAGGCCCGGACATCTTTGCCAATAAGCGTCGTAGTGCTGAAATTTTCCCCGCCATGAACCACCCGGTGCCCCACCGCGTCAACCTCCGACGGATGCGGGATAACCCCGACTTCGGGGTCTGTCAGAAGCTGCGCGACGATTTTCAAGCCCGCCCTGTGATCCTTAACAGCCAGCACCCGACTGTGTTTCCGAACCTCCCCATCCCTGTAAACCCAGTGTGTGGCCTGGCTGTCTTTCTGGCCGATACGCTCGATACTCCCCCCTGCCAGGGCCGTTTGTCCCAGCATTTCAAACAACTGGTATTTTATAGAGGAGCTTCCGGAATTAATCACAAGAATTTTCATGGTTTTATTTTCCCTTAAGGACCTCGGGAAGTTTGTCAGACAATTGTTTTAATCTTTGAGATTTCAGGTTGTCAAACGCTATGCCCTGCATATCATGCCGCTTTTTCTTGAAACATCTTCAATTAAGTATGTTGCGCCTGAACAGCCGTAATGGCCACCGTGTTAATGATATCTTCAACGGTGCAGCCACGGCTGAGGTCATTGACAGGTTTGTTGAGCCCCTGAAGCACGGGGCCAATGGCGATGGCCCCCGTTTCTCTCTGGACGGCCTTGTAGGTATTGTTACCCGTGTTGAGGTCGGGGAAAATCAGGACAGTAGCCCGGCCCGCCACTTTCGACCCGGGCATTTTGGCCTGGCCTACCCGCTCATCAACTGCGGCGTCATATTGTATGGGTCCCTCAATCAGGAGGTCCGGCCGTTTTTTATTTGCCATTAGCGTGGCCTCGCGAACCCGCTCCACTTCTTCTCCCGTCCCGGAACTTCCCGAGGAATAAGACAGGAGCGCGACGCGGGGAAGAATTCCAAAGGCCTTTGCCGTGTCAGCGGAGGTAATGGCAATCTCAGAGAGTTCCCCGGCCGTCGGTTTGGGAACCACGGCACAATCCCCATAGATTAAAACCCTGTCTTCGAGGCACATGAAGAAAACGGAGGAAACAATGGAAACACCGGGTTTCGTTTTTATCAATTGAAAAGCGGGGCGGACGGTATGGGCCGTTGTGTGGACGGCCCCGGAGACCATGCCATCCGCATCTCCCTGATAAACCATCATCGTGGCGAAATAGGAAATATCATGCATCATCTCCCGCGCCAATTCCAGCGTCATTCCCCTGTTCTTCCTCAATTCTAAAAAGGATTGCGCGTAAGACTCAAATTTGGGGCAGGTAATCGGGTCGATAATAGAAATTTTGTGGAGGTCAATGGAAAGCCCCATTTGGTTAATGAGGGCCTCAAGCTCTTCCTGATTTCCGAAAAGCGTAATATCCACGATATTTCTTTCCAGAAGGGATTCAGTGGCCTTCAATATCCTTGGATCCGTACTCTCCGGGAGAACAATATGTTTTTTTTCGGAACGGGCCCATTCAAGCAGGTTATAGAGAAACCTCCTCGGGGGCATACCGCGGGACTGGATACGGCCAAAGTGCTCGAAAATAGCTTCCATGTCAATATGCTCTTCAAAAAGCCTCTTGCTAACCTTGATTTTGGGAAGGTTGTCAGGCGTAACATAGGAATGCGTGTTGTTGAGCCGGGTTACGGTTTCAAAGGTTTCCGTTTCAACCGCGAGAATGGGCAGGACATTTGGCAGGCCGTCGAGGAGACGCTTCACGGTTGGATTGGGGCGTTCTCCCGTCGCCAGAATGAGGCCGGCAAGGGGCGGGTAATTTGTGGATTGATGTGCCTGAAGGGCGCTCAGGATAACTTCCCCGCGGTCGCCTGGTGTCACCAAAAGGGCGTGCGGCTTGAGGCGCGCGAGATAATTCTGCATCTGCATGGCAATCACCATAAAGTGATAGGCCAGTTTATCCAAGCCTTCCGCACCGTATAAAATATCCGCGTCAAGCTGCTCCGCAATCTCCCGGATAGTGGGACTGGCGAGGACTTCGCTGCTGGGAACGACTGAAACAGTGATATCCCTGTCTTTCAAAAAGTTCTCCAGCCTGTGTTTTGTTTCATCCAGTTGAGATGGCTGCACGCGATTGGCCACAACCCCGACGACCGGGCATCCTTTTGCGTTGAAGGTGGCGAGGGCATTGCCAATGGTCGAGAGAAGTTCATCGGAAGAAATACCGGAGGCATTTGCCTGAATCAGGACAGGGCAATCGAGGTTGCGCGCTATTTCCGCATCCACGTTTGATTCGAAAAGCGCCAGGTCCTGGCTGTCGTCTGATCCCATACAGAGGACAAAATCGCATTTTTCTTTCAATTCACGGTATTTTTGAATGATATGATTTAAAAGATCATCATCACGCCGGTTCGCGAGGAGGCGGTTGGCCTCTTCAAGGGTAAAGGCATAGGTTAATTCGTAAGGGATGTTCAGGTTAAAATGTGTCAGCAAAAGGTCGATATTTTTGTCTCTAAGCGGTGCGCGGCCGGCTTTAATGATAGGACGGAAAATACCGATACGCTGAGTTGTTCTCGAAACCCTTTCAATAATGCCGAGAGAAACAAGAGATTTTCCGCAATGGGGTTCCGTTGTGGTCAAATAGAGAGAACGCATGATGTCTTGAAAATAGGCTGAATTTGTGTCGCTGTCAAGCTGCCGGACAGCAAAAAAGGGGACGCGGATTAAGCGCCGGGAAAATTTGCAAAAAAAGAGGCCTTGACGCGACAATATAATGAGATATAATAAAAGTATCAACTAAGCGCTTTATAGAAATGGTATGATGAATATTTTGTCGGGACACCTGTTATTTTGTGAATTCCGGGGCAAGATGATCCGACA